>JAUWMK010000391.1 GCA_030613185.1 Promethearchaeum sp. | reverse complement strand
GAGGTAAGACAATAGATTCATGGAAACTCAAAGAATGGTACGATGTCTATGCTCCAAAAACATTTAAAGATGAATTTATTGCTCAAATTCCATCGGGCAATCCGGATAATCTAATAGGAAGAGTTATGGGTATTTCTCTATATGATTTTTCGAGAAAGTATGATGACGCCAGCATCATGCTTAGGTTCAAAATTGTTAAAGTTATCGGTAAAAGATGTAATACAATTTTCTGGGGTCATGAATTGACAAGAGATTATATTCGTTCTTTGATTCATCGAGGGGCTACTCGTATAGACGGAATTTTTAATTTTACAACCGCAGATGGTGTCACTTATCGTGTTAGCACTTTTCTGGTAACTCGTCGACGAGCTAAGAAATCTCAACAAAAATCAATCAGAAAGATTATATTTGATGTTCTGACTCAATTTGCAAATAATATGACACATGAAAAGTTCATACAAGGCATTATTGAAGGAAAATTTGCATTAAACATAACTAAGATTGCCAAAACAATTTATCCTCTTAGAGAGTGTAGGATTCGAAAAGTAAAGGTAATTAATGTTCCAGATAACATTAAAGATGATTTCATTTCAGGAGATTTAGTTTTTGATGAAATTTCTTTAAATTTAGAAGAACATGGAAAAGCAGTTGCCAAGAAAGTGAAGAAGAAAAAAGATAAAAATATCTCAGAAGATTCAGAAAGCTCAGAAAATAGCGAAAAGACAGAGAAAACTGAGAAAACTGAGAAGACTGAGAAGAAGAAGAAATAATTTGAGAATTAATCAATCTTTTTTGTTAATTTTTTTTTAAGATTTTTACTTATTTTAATTATCTGTAACTTAAAATCACACACTGTGTAAAAATCGAAATATTCAAAGTAAATGCTTTATTTAATTAATTGGAAATAAAAATCTGAATTTATTTTAACCATTTTTATAATTTGGATAATAAATTTTAATTATATAGATATTTCATACAATTTACTTTAACTTAATATTGTTAGGTTATTGCTAAAGATTCAATTTGTTGGATATAACCTAAATATTGTTTCTCTCTCGGATTGCATAATTAAAAAATTGTGAAAAATGTTATATATTTCATTATTTAAATAACCTTGATAAAAATCGAAATATGAAAGAAGAAAAAGTGATATTCTAATGACAAAAAAAAAAATAAGAATTTGTGTGCTTGAAAAAAAACGTGGAAATTTCTCATTACATGAGAAATTCACTCATAATCAAGAAATTATTGATACTACTCACCAAGAAGTACAGCACCATTTAGATGCATTAACTGAAGCGGGATATGACGTAATTACATTGAAATGGAATGATAATATTTTTGCTGACCTAAAAAAAATTAATGTGGATATTGTTTTTAATGTTTCTAGTATTATTGAAACGGCTATTTTGGATGAAACCAAGATGCCTTATGTTGGTTCTGATGTAATTGGGTGCGCTATTGCAACAGACAAGGCATTAATCAAAGAGTTATGGATAAAGAATAAATTGCCGACTTCACCATTTGTTCTTGCAAAACATTTGGAAGATTGCAATATATTTGAAAAAGAGAAGCCATTTGATTATCCATTATTTATAAAACCCTCTCAAGGGCGAGGAAGTTCAGGAATTGATAAAACTTCAATAATAAACTCTTTTCATGAATTAAAGGAACAAGTAGAAAAAAGATTAATTACTATTGACCAACCTGTCATAATTGAGAAGTTTTTAGATGGAAGAGAAATTACTTGCGGAATCATTGGTAATGGAGATCGCATTAGAGCATTGCCTTTATTGGAAATCATCCATGAAGGAAAAAATAAGTTTTTAACCTTTGATAAAAAAGAGTTGGATGATGATACCTTTCAATGTCCTGCAAGATTGACACCAGAACAAACAAAAAATATACAAAACTTGGCAATTTCAGCGTATAAGATTGCAGGAATAAAAGATTATGGTCGAGTGGACATGATTTTAACTAAAGACGGCCCATTTCTGTTAGAAATAAATTGCTTTGCTGGATTAATGTGCACCCCATTAGAAAAACCTCATAGTTATATGGGATTTATGGCAAAGGCACAAAATAAGAAAAGTAGTGTATTTTTAAGTGAAATTGTAAAAGAAGCCTTAATAAGAATAGGATAATATCAGAAAGAAAAACTATGAGTATCAAAATTACCAAAATTGCTAACATTCTTAAATTTGTGAATAATTATGCCGACCCTTGAAATCAATTTAACTAAAATTCAACATAATGCAAAAATATTAAAGAATCTTTTAGCTGAGCGAAATATCTCAATTATTGGAATCAACAAAGTAACTCAAGGAAATCCGCTTATTGCAAAATCCCTCACTCAAGGTGGAATCGAATATATTGGGGATTCACGAATTTATAACATTATAAAAATGAAAAAAAATGGAGTAGATGCTCAATTTGTGTTAATTCGTGTTCCAAGTCATAGAGAAATTCCTTTAATTGTTGAGTATACAGATTATAGTGTAAATTCAGAATTGGAAACCATTAAATTACTTGCAAATGAAGCAATTAAACAAGAAAAAATACACAATATTATTCTTATGATAGATATGGGTGATTTTAGAGAAGGTATTGATCCATCTAATCTTGAATTCTTTGTCAAAGAGATTTTATCTCTAAATAATATAAAATTGAGTGGAATTGGCACAAATATGAAATGCTTTCGGGGAATCATTCCAACAGTCGAAAATATGAAAAAACTATCACGATATGCTAAAAAGATTGAAGAAAAATTCGGTTTGGAGCTAGAATTTGTTTCTGGAGGAAATTCTGCAAATTTCAAGTGGTTTATGTCTTGTAAAAATCTCGGAGCAATTAATAATTTAAGAATTGGTGAAGCAATTTTTCTAGGAAGAGAAACAATTAATTTTGATCCAATTCCAAACCTATATACAGATGTGTTTAAATTAACTGCAGAAATAGTTGAATTGAAGAAGAGATCACTAAATTATAACGGGGAATATGTTTCAAATGCTTTTGGAGAACCAGTTCAAGACTTTCAAGTGAATGATAATAATAGGGAAGGAAAAATAAAAAATGAAGTGAGAATCCAAGCTCTTTTGGATATAGGCAGACAGGATATTACACTAAATGGATTAACCCCGATAGAAAATATAAAAATCCTCGGGGCATCGAGTGATTATTTAATTGTCGACACAAATAACAATGAATTTAAGATTGGAACCGAATTAAGTTTTGAATTAAATTATGAAGCTCTTCTCAGAGCAATGACAAGTCCATTTATTCGGAAAGAATTTATTTCTTCAAAATAACTGAAAATGTTGAAGAGAAAAAATAATCATTAATGCATTAGTACCTTTTTTTTTTGGAATACTTCTAATCTATGCTTTTTTTTTACTTCTATTAAGAAATTCTTTTAATTTATCAACTAAAATTTCTTTAATTAGAGAAAACGCGAATTTAGGGAGTACAATACAACTCAGATTCTATGGTGTTCTTTTTTTCTTGAATATTTAGCTGAACTGAAAAAGAATAATTTTCGATTCTGCTCCGTAGGAGCAGATAACAATTAGTCGAGAATAACTCGATTAATTTTTCTATATTATTATTTTTACATTGAAACTTCTCTAAATATCCGATTTTTGATGCTTAGTGGCCTAATTTCCCTACCAATGCAGAATGGCATATAGGACATAAAAATTGGATTTTTATGAGATTTATATCATTACCATCCTCCGCTTCGAGATAAATAGGATGTTAAAAATGCTTGTATATGGTTTATGGACGTCTACATATAAGAATCATCAGTTAGAGGAAATTTTTCGAAAACTTAAACAAGATACAAAATTGATTAAAGTTGAATAAAAATGATGGAAAAAATAGGAAAAAAAATAATCCCAGTTTTATTTATATTAGGAATCTTATTTTCAGGGAGTATGTTTGAAGATAATGATTTGACTGAAGATTTAATTGAGCGAAATCCGACCTCATATTTAAATTCGATGCCCCAATCTTCAGGTTATTATGAAGATTTAGCTGAAGAATCTACCAATTCTAATACTTATGTTAAAATGAAAGAATTTGTTCTTACAGAAAACGCAGAAGTTATTCAATATTCTTTTGAATCACATAGTACTTTACCAAGTGGCCACACATGTTACAT
>JAUWMK010000079.1 GCA_030613185.1 Promethearchaeum sp. | reverse complement strand
AAAGCATAATAAAACATGCCCCCTAACTTTTTCTTCTTAAGTCGCTTCCATCGATGAATTTTTAACTATTTTTGAGGAAATGTTTATGTCGGATCGATAACTTGTAAGCTTAAGAATTGTAAAAATTTTAAGCATACATTTTGCTGTTTAACTTAATTATGTTAGAAAATTGGAAATTGCTAAAAGTAAAAACTATTTTTATGTCGTTGCCGTTTAACCTTCTAAAAAAAAGATACCTAAATCCAATTACTAAAAAGAAGTTCACAGCATTCGTTCTCGACGCTCCTGATTGGGCAAATATAATTGCAATTAATGATAAAAACCAAATATTACTAGTACGTCAATTTCGATTTGGAACAGATGAAATAAATCTGGAAATTCCAGGAGGGTGTTTAGACAAAGGTGAAGACCCTAAGAAAGGAGCTCAAAGAGAACTTAGGGAAGAAACGGGATTTAATGTTGATTTCGAAAATTTAAAACAAATTGGAGTGGTTGACGCGAATCCTGCAATACAAAATAATAAATGTTATACATTTCTAGCGGAAAAAATCTCTTCGGGAGAACAAGACCTCGATCCTGATGAAATTATTGAATTCGAATTTGCTTCTCAAGAACAAGTGCGAAAATACATCCGCAATGGGCAAATAACTAACACCTACATAATAGCGGCATTCCATTGGTTAGCATTACATAAAGAATTAAGTTAAATTAAATTGGGAAATTCTTCAATCCATTTTTTAAGTTTTTTTGGATGTTTGAAAACATATATTTTCTTATCATCTTCTAATTTTGAAATCGCAGAGATAATTTTCTGTCTATTTTGCTTCGGGAAGTCCCATATCCACTTGTAAAAACTTAGATCAAACTTTTCTTTGCAACCTTCAGTAATATCTGGTCTATCTTTATTACGATTTTTGAAAGAACGCTTTATTACCCTAAATAAACATAAATATTTTGAGAAATCTAAGAAAATTATCATATCAGCAGATTTTAATCTTATATCTATGGTTCTACTATAATTTCCATCAATAACCCATCTAGGTTTACGGGCTATTTCTTCTACTACAAGAGAAAACTCAGGTTTTGGTGTTTCTACCCATCCTGGTTTCCAAAACAATCGATCCAAATGAAAAATAGGTAAATCAACTAAATTTGCAATTTGAATGGCCAGTGTTGATTTTCCAGAACCACCTGAGCCGATTATGGCAATTCGATCCACTTCTATTAACCTTATTGATAGATTTAAGAAATATATGGGGTATAAGCGATTTAAACGCCCGACCTCTGCGTTCCGAACGCAGTATCATACCAATCTAGACAAATATCCCTTAATTGAAAAAGAAAATATTCAGAAAAGAAATTAAATTTTATGAAAAGAAAATATAGAATATGAATCCTAAAAAAATTCTCAAGGGATTGTACCTTGTGGGATCAGAATCACTGTCAGGTTCTGGAGATTGTATGGTCTATGCACTGGGCATCGGAAAGAATCATATATGCCTTATAGATGCAGGAACACAATATGCACAAGAAATTCTTGATAATATTGCTAAGACTGAATTAAAAAATCGGGATATATCAGATTTAATTTTAACCCATTGTCATTTTGATCATATTGGGGCAGCCCATCAATTCCAAAAGTTCTTTCCGAACATTAAAACTTATGCCCATAGTTGGGATCTAGCTGCTATTACAGGACAGCCTAATACGCAAGGATTAACGGCAGCAAATTGGTACGGTCTGGAATTAGTGCCCCCGAAAATCGATTACGTGATAAAAAAGGATCCAGAAAATTTGAATTTGGAAGGAACCAAACTTATTTGTTATCATACACCTGGCCATACACCAGGTTCTATCGCAGTTTTATATGAGAATGAAGAAGGTATAAAGGTTTTATTCGGTCAAGATATTCATGGGCCTTTTATGGAGGAATTTAATTCAAATATTAATGATTGGGTAAAATCTATGAAGCGATTAATAAGAATAGAGGCAGGTATATTATGCGAAGGACATTATGGTATATTTGAAGGAAAAGAAAAAGTGAAAAGATTTATTGAGGGGCAATTGAAAGCCAATGGATTTTAATTTTTTTGTTTTTGAACTAGAATTTGATTAATTTTTGCTCTTTAGAGGATTTATAACAAGCATCCACGACCATATGTGCTTTTTTCGCATCTTCTAGACTCGGTGTTGCATTTTTATCCTCAATCAAACTCCGTAAAAAAGCGATATTTTCGTATCCATATCCCATTAACCAGAATCTTTCATGAGAAGAGAGTTTCATTTCTTCTCGATAGAGTTTATCAATTTTTGTCTCATTTATTTTCAGTTTTTTCTTTCCTTTTTCAAAAATCTCTATTTTTCTCTTGAAATTACTAAAAGAAATTTGTAAAAATGCATTTTCAAAGAAAAGTTCAATATTCCTAGCATCATGTTCGACATTGTACCAGATGGAGTTAAGCGAAACAGTTGCACCATTGCTCAATTCAAAAGTTGCGCACACACTATCTTCAATAGGGGGGATTTTTGCAAAAAATTTAACTTTTGAAAAAACTTCCTTTATATCACCAAAGATCCACATTAAAATGTCGATATCGTGAATTGAATGCTCAAAAAGGCATCCATAATATGCTAAATTCGGATCAGAACGCCATTTTGAAGGATGAGTTCCAGTTCCCGTATATGGTTTTGTTTGATCATCTCGGAAAATGATATTTTGAAGGGCACCCCATGAGTTCTTATTTGTGTTATATATTTTCTTAATATACCAGAAAATAGGTTCATATCTTAAAACAAGACCAACTTGGCATATAATCCCTGCTTCATCACGCGCTCTAATCATATCATCAATTTTTTCAATGGTATCTGTTAGGGGTTTTTCACAAAAAATATGTTTTCCCGCTTTAGCTGTAGCAAGAAATATTTTGTGATGAAGAGCCGTAGGAGTAACTATATAAACAGTGTTAATATCATCACATTTAAGCAATTCACGATAATCAGTAAAAAAATATGGTATATCGGGGTATTCTTCTTTCCTTTCTTTTAGAAGGTTGTCATCAATATCGCATAATGCCATTAAACGAATCGAGATCTTTTCTTCAAAATATTTTTCTGTGATAATTGTGTGAAGTGCTCTTAAATGATCATTACCTTGTAAGCGCACTCCAATAATCCCAATTTTTATTTCATCCATGAATTCTCACTGATTCAATCTTATAAAACAGCAATTAACATTATTATAACAGCAATAATCTCCAAAATAATCCCCAAAGTAGCCAAACCATAAAAAGATGTAAAAGAAGTCATCCAAGCTTGAATGCATACAAAAATTAATAACATCCACCAGTTAAATGGGACATGGCTTTTCTTATCTTTTCTAATGAAACCGGTTGAAATCAATACAAAAATTGAAACGATAATTCCGATGATTTGAATTGCAATATTAAGAAATAGAGTTTCTAAATTTCCACTTGAACTTATAACGGTAATTAAACCCCATATAAACCCAGCAATTGCAATTACAGCCCCTAATACTGCCAAAGTTCGAGCAGCACCATAATTTTTATTTCTATTAGTCATTTTTTATTCACCAAAATCAAATATATTTTAAAATCTTTCAAATGTTTTAAAATTTTAAATAATAACATTAAAATTTTGTAATTCTTTTCGTAATTTTGCCATTGGTAAACCTAGGACATTTGTTGGACTCCCTTTAACGAAATCAATAAACAAACTGGCACGATCATAAAGAGAGTAAGCCCCAGCGCGTCCGATATATTCATCACTTGAGTCCAAATATCTTTGAATTTCAGATGAAGTTAAGGTTTGAAATTGAACAATTGATATATCTAAAAAAGTTCGGATTTGTTTGTTAATGGAGTGAATAATAGCGATCCCAGTTAAGAGTTCATGCTTTTTACCAGATAATTGGGTTAAAATCTGAAAGGCTTGTTCTTTATTTTGTGCTTTTCCAATTAAATTTCCATTCAATAAAACCATAGTATCTGCGGCGATTATAATTGCGGGAATATTTCTATTTCCCATATCGTCATTCCATTTCTTTATTACTTTTTTAGCCTTTGCAATGGCAATTTTCTTTACAAGCTCTTTGGGATTCGATTCATGAATTGATTTTTCATCAAAATCACTTGGTATAATTTCTATAGGAATTTGAGCGCGTTCAAAAAGCTTCTTTCGATCTCGACTTTTTGAGGCTAGAATTAATTTAATTGAATTTGGGAGTACCTTTTCCATATTTTTCCCACATTTTACTAATTAAATCATCTAAATCAAATTCATCTTTATTCAAGAGACCTGCAAAATAACTTTTTTCCATCTCGTTTTCAAAATCAAACCAATCTTTTGCTCGCTCGAAGGTCATTATATTGATCGCAGGTTTAATCATGTGTAATAAAGTCTTATTCTTCTGGGCTAATTCACGTGCAAATTTCTTTACTTCACTAGCTAAATTTTCGGGTTCACAGATTTTTGTTATTGCACCCCAACGATCAAATTCATCTAAAAACACTTTTCTTCCGGTATATAGCATATCTTTAGCATGAGAAACACCTAGAATATTAACAGCCATTGCAGTAGGACCGGTTGCGGGAAAAATATTGATATCAATTTCTGGTAATCGAAAGAATAATCCTTCTTTTTTCGCAACAAAACGAAAATCAGAAGAAAGCGCCATTATACACCCCATTCCAATAGCACTACCTTGTATCTGGGAGATTACCGGTTTTTTTAAGAAATAAATGGCTCGTGAAATATCTCGACCATAAAGTAATAGATCATCCATCATTTTGTCGCTAAAACCTTGTTGGAACATTGCTAAATCAAAACCCGCAGAGAAAACTTTATCTCCCATTGAATTTAATACAACTACCTTAACTTTCGGGTTTTTATCTGATTCAGTTAATAATTGAACTATTTTTCGGGCAGTATCCATATTAATTGTGTTCATTTTTGTATTCAGTGTAATGTATGCAATTCCCATTTTTACCTTATATAATACTGGTTCTGAAGATTGTTCAGAATTTAGATTGTTATCTTTTATGCTCATTTTTTTTTCATTTTAAAGAATTTTTGAGAAATATAGTTCATTTTTATTTTTTAAAATTTAAAAAATAGCTTTTTTTATTTTCAATGAATAAATTTAAAAATACATGACAGAATTTTCGAAACTTGAAGAAACCATTCGTGAGTATGCAATAGATGAGGGCATTTTAGGAAAAAAATTATCAGATAATCCGAAATTAGAATTCAGTTATACTATTAATTTCCCACCCAATAACCCTAAACCAATGAAATTAATGATTCTAAAACCGAAAGATAGGAAAGCAATTATAATCCAAAGTAATATACAAATTCGTAAAGAGCACGTCGATGCAATTAATAAAAAAGATCCATTAGGTTTAAAGAAATTCTATATTTTATTCCAAAGATATATGTTATCCAAAAATATGCTTTATAACATCGATCTCAAGAAGTTTAGGTATAGTATAATAGAAACTATTTATCCTGATGGACTAACAGAACAATTTTTCTACACAACCATTAGGGCTGTTTTTAATACTAGTGTTTTTATGAATATGACATTAATGGATTTCATTATGGGAGCCATTCCTGGAAAATCATTAAAGGATATGGATAATTTGAATTTTTCTAGTGGAGATTCGATGTTTACATAAATAAATTGGAAGAAGAAAATATGGCTGAAGATGAAAATCTGTTCAATGATAATTTAATTGCTGCAGGAAAACTAAATTATGCTAGGGGAAAAAAACCTGATGTTGACTGTATAATGTGTGCGATCAGGGACGATAACCCAGAGGTAATATCTCTAAAAATTTATACAGAGGAATTGCTATTTATCTGTTTAAATCTATATCCATATAATCCAGGGCATCTAATGGTCATTCCAACCCGACATGCTGAAAAATTCGAAGATTTAAAAGAAATTGAGCGCAATCGCCTATTTGAAATTGTAATTTTGTGTCAGAACATGCTACAAGATTTATTTCATCCTACTGGATTTAATGTGGGTTATAATCAAGGAGAAAATTCAGGAGCAAGTGTAAAGCATATCCATGTTCATGTTGTTCCAAGATACCAAGCCGAATTAGGTTTTATTGATATTGTAGGTAAAACAAAAATAATTCTTGAATCATCTGATGATGTAAAGAGTAAAATTCTTCCAAAGATCTCTCAATACATTAAACAAGAAAAATCTAAGAGTTAATAAATTTTTGACTCGAATTATAATAAAGAGAGCAAAAATTTGAGTTGATTCTTATGTTATATGATTTCTATAATTTCCTAACATCAAAAAGATTTGTAGAGCTAATTGATTGGGCTGAAGATATTTTAGGAAATTATCGTAATATATTATCAGAGAATCAAAAATTCATTTTGGAGTCAATTCAAAATAAGAAAATTCATGATTTAATTGAGTTTCTAAAAAAAGAAACCTTTACAGCCATAAATAACGAATTATACAATTTAATTTTAGATGAACTTGAAAAAAACAAAGAGGAAATTTCCTCAGAATGGAATTTTATTCAGAATTTTAACCTCAAAGAACCTTTCTTGAATATTATTCTTGATAATGATATTTTAATTTTTCAAGGAGTAAATGAAGAGAAATGTGAAGAATATATTAAAAATATAGAGGAACTTGAAAACTTTTCAAAGGATCCAAATAATATATTAGCAGGTGGAAAAGTATATTGTTCAAAAGGCTTATCTTCAATTGATAAAATTCAAGGAATAATGAAGGAAACAAATTTTCAACATGAATTTTCAACTTATCAGAAATATGAGAAAATCGTTCAATTCATAGAGGGATTAAACTTATCTTTACAAAAACTTTTTTCTATGAATCAAATAGGCGTAATTATCTTTAAAAATGAGATATATCTGATCAGATGGGTTCAATTTATTGAAGATTCTCAATTAATATCTGGAACATCATCTCAAAAATCGAATATAGAGATCATGGATGATTTTGGAGTTAAAATTGGAGTCCAATTAAAAGAAAATTTGGAACTTGGAAATTTAGTTATTTTTAAAAACAGGGATAATAAAAATGAGCAAGATTCAATACTAAAAACCTTATTTTCTCTAGATCAAGATTTTTTTCAAAGTAGTAGACGAAAACGAAAGAATAAGAAGTATAATTTGAAAAAAAAAGAAGAATGTGAAGAATTTGTTAATGAAGTGCTATCTAGAATAGAATCAGGAATATTAATGCTAAACAACAGAAATATTACCAAAATTAAGAACTCCAAAGATCTAAATATATATGTGAAAATATCTCTTCAAAAGGTAGAAGGAATTGATAATATTAATCAACGAATAAATATTTTAAGAGATCTTCTCAATCTTGATACTGATCCAGATTTAAAAATGCAAATCAATGTAAAATTAGAAGACAATTATTGTAATTTTCTAAAAGAGCAATTTAAATTGGGTAATGTTGGAAATGTTCCTTCAATATTAAAAACCATTTCAAAATTAGATCTATTCTCAAAAAGAAAAAATTTACTTATACATACAATGGTTTATTTATTTGATTCTTATTACTCAGATAGTGAAACGATAATTTCAAGTGTGGATTTGATTATAAAATTCTGGAAACCATCTAATGAGTTAATTACAGTATTAGAAAAACCCCAAGTTGTTGCAATTACCAATAGAATAATCGAGCAGATGAGATTACAAAAATTTTCTGAAATTTGGAGTTACATCACTAATTATCTTAAAGAGCACCCATATTTTCGTTCCTACAATATTTTCACTTTAATGCTAGAAATATTGATTGAAATTTATCATAAAAGAGAAGGATCAAGATCTTTATCATTTCCAAATACGAAATACTTGATTTTCTTTAAAGAATTTATACAAATTTTTAATTCATATGAAAAAAAATTTGAAAAATCCGAAATGAAGGAGTTAGTTAAGAAATTTAGAAAAAAAATTCAGGTTCTCTCTAATGATCTGGATTTTGTTGCATATCTTAATACGATAACTCTTGATTTTTTAATTTTTTTAAGTAAAATTGATAAAAAAATCCTTTCAGAACAAATCTTGTATAGGATTCTATATAAATTTGCAGAAAACGGACCTCTTGTGATGTTTTATAAAAGATTACCTAATGTAGGTGATCAAATTTTTATCTTTTTAACAAAAAATTATATGAATACTGAAATGGCTCTAGAATTTTGTACGAATTATGTGGATCTATTCACCCAAAATGTTGAGATTTTTCAGAATAATCCAATATTTTTTAAAAATGCAACAAAAACATTGAATAGAATAAAACCATGGTTAGAAAAAACAACAATTCAATCAATTTTATTACTATCTATTAGAAAAAAAATTAGATTTCTATTAAATCAATGGTATATCTCAGGGTATTTACCAGAAAATGAATTTGAAAACCATAAACACATAATTGATACTTGGATAGATTTTGGGGAGTATAGAGAAAATCTACAGAATATGCTCAATATTTTATACATAAAGGATTTCATTTGGTCCTGTGATCATTTTAACCTTGAAGAAATGAAAAAAAAGTATTTAAACTTACCAAATTCAGTGTTTGAAATGAATGTTCAAACTTTGTTACTGGAAATGAGGGGAATTTTGAACACTGTATTTGAAGACTATATCCAATACCAAATTTTTCAACAGATTTTTTCATTTATACAACAAGATATTAAGAAATTCAATATGTCTAAACGAGACATTAAAGAAAACCTTAAAATATATAATAAAACTCTCAGAATAGCCTTAATTAACATAGTTCAGAAAGGATATTCTCATAAATTTAAAAATATCTTTTCTAATCTAGGTGATGATATAGTTTTCGTTAATAAAAGAATTTTTGAGGAGATTTATCAACATTTTATTGCAATATATGAAATGAATATTCAAGAAGGTGAAAGATTTAATTTAAGAATTGAAATGATGAAAATTTCCTCCATTTATATAGAGAAAACTATTCCCAATTATGATAAAATCATTGAAGCAAAAACAAAAATCTTAGAAATGAGTGATATTTTCTTACCTAAAACATTTTTGATCAAGTATCTTGCAGATTTAAAACAGGGAACTTATTTTGTATTTCAAGAAACTCAAAAATGGCTAATTCAGATGAGTCCCACAAATTATTTGACATATAAATCAACTTTTAAACCATTAAAGCTTCTTTT
This sequence comes from Promethearchaeum sp., assembly GCA_030613185.1. Taxonomy (GTDB): domain Archaea; phylum Asgardarchaeota; class Lokiarchaeia; order Sigyniarchaeales; family Promethearchaeaceae; genus Promethearchaeum. The sequence continues at coordinate 5,167 of JAUWMK010000079.1, read as the reverse complement.
TGAGAATATATTAGAACAAAACTCAGAGGATAAACAGAATTTAGAAAAAATATTGACCGAATTAAAAAGTTTAAGTAAAAACCTCTTTGAAAATCAAAGAATGTTGGGAGAAAACAAGAAGAAATATTTCTTAATGATGAAAAATATATGTTCGGTTGATAAATATCCTGATCTTTTGAAAATAACTACTAATTTTCTTGAGTTTATAGAAGAGTTATCAGATATTGAATCCTTATATTATACAATTTCTGGAGATCCGACTAAAAAAATTGACACAATTATGAATCGAACCTTAAATATCACAAAACAATATCCTCATTTCTTCTCTCCTTGGTTCATACTAGCAAATTCATATGCAATTAAAGAGGATTACCCAAAAGCAATTGAAGCCTATGAGAAAGCTTTAAAATATGATTCAAACCAAGCAAATTATGCCCGTATGTATAACAATCTGCTTGTTGTTTATTTAAGCCAAAAAATGTATAAAGAAACAATCGAACTTATTAATAATCTGGATATAGGAATTAAAACTTTTCCTCATATAAGTGATATAATTCGACGGGTAGAAGATTTAACTGGAGAACACCTATTAGGGGAAAATTAAGTATCCAACGACCATTTTAGTAAAGTAGCCACTAAATTCGCACGTGAAATTTCTCCCATTGAAAGGATTTTAAACTGGAATAGTTCTCCTTTTCTCCAAATTCTTTTTACGATCTTCTTTACAATTTTATTCTGGTTCTTATAACCACTATCAATCAACTCTTTCTGAATTTTATGAGCTTTAGCATGCAGATCCTCAATTTCCTTCATTTTTTCGGCTACGAAATTACGATTTATCATTCCTACATGAGCAACAAAAATTTGAAGATTATCCATACCCTCAGTTATTTTATAGAGAGATTTCTGAGATTTATAGATTTGTGATATGTCTTCATAAAGATCAGGAGAAGATCCTCCAAAAGTATAGCCATATTTATACATAATTGCATCTCCTACAAAAGCTATTTGATTTTTTTTATCAATCAATGCAGTTAAATCCGGTGAATGACCTGGCATTGGAAATAATTCAAATGAATATTTACCAGATTTTGTTATTATTGGTCCTTTTACAGGTTCAACATCTACTGGTTTCTGTCCAGATCTACCCCAATATATTTTTCTATAAAATCTATATTTATAACCGTTTTTTAAATGTGGGATTGTAAGTGGTGTCGCATATATTGGAATATCAAAATCTTCTTTAAGTATTGGGGCACCTCCAGCATGATCCTCATGAAAATGTGTTAAAAAACAAGAATTAATATGATTCTTACCACCAATGTTTTTAACCCATTTACGAAGATCTAGTTCACTCCCGGGTGCATTAGCATCAACTAATAATCCATCTATTAGAAAGCATGAAGCAAATAGTTGAAAAGAAATTAGTTTGTTATCAGACCACCAACGCCATTCAAGGATTTCTCCATTATTATAAGGTATTATCTTAGTTCCCACAACCAATCTATTAATGAAGTGTCAATTTATTTAAAAAGGTATATTCATTTAATTCTGGAAATATTAGGAGAACTGCTAAAAATCTGTTTTAAATTTTTTAAACTTTCTAAAGCTTTACTACGAGGTCTAACTTCAATACAATAATCAATAACAGGAGAATCTTTTATATTTAACAAAATTTCATTGAAATCAATTAAACCTGAACCAATAGCACGATGTCCTCTACCATTTTCATTAACATCATGGAGATGTACTTGTTTGATTGATTTTTGGTTTTCATTGAAAAATTTGTTAACTTCAATGTTTTTGTGTTGCTTATTATAATATGCTTTTGCAACATCATAACATAACCAACATTTCTTATTCGAGATGAAAGGTTGCAAAACATCAAGGATTAATGAATTTATCATATAATTTTCAATACAGAGCATAATTTGCCCATCTATTAAGGAAATAAGGTGCTTTAAGTTTTCTTTTAAAGTATTTTTATATAAATCAATATCTTCATGAGGATAAATCCGTTCTGGGATTGTATCAGTGGGAAAAGTAGTCATTGAACCAATATGGATTGTAACCAATTTTGAGGAAACATCATAAGCGAATTTAAAAAGATCCTTATAATACTCAAAAATACCGTTTTGAAGGCGTGGATTTGTATTAAAGAGTGAAATATCATCTGGAGCATGAAGATTAACGTATAACTCATTATTTCTACAAAACTTCTTAATTTCTACACGTTTCTCATGAGACAAATGTTCAAAAGATAAATGAGGTGATTCAACAGCTAGTTGGATGCCTGTAAAATTATTTTTTTTTGCAAATTTCAAAGCTTCGATAATAGATTTGTCATATACAGCATGATAACTTATTTTTTTCTCAATAATGTTCCAAAGATTCATTATTTAATCCCAAGTTCACTGGTTTTTTAAAAGCAAAAAATTTGTGTAAAAAATTAGTAGGATAAACCAAACCTACATTTGTCGATGTGGTTGGTCAAATCCTCTATTTTGAGGATGTCCAGATTCTCGCATTTTTTTTTTATACCAATCTGCAGATTCTCTAGCTGGATATTCCTTTGAAATAATAATATATACAATACAACCAACACAACCACCAAGAATCACAACTAATAACCATATTGTTGCATCCATACCTCTACTTTGAGCATCTCGATAAACCCAAACAGCAATACCGACATCTATTGCAAGAACAAAAACCATAAAGAAGAGATAGGCTCCAAAAACAAATCCAAGATCACCATATTGAAGAAACATTTTCAACTACTAATTGACATTAACGTTTAAAAACCTTTCTTTGATTGATATCCACACTAAAATATTCCATTTAGGAAGTAAGAAACAAGGCAAATATTCAAAAATTTAAAAATTTTCTATATTAATGAAAAAAATTCCTGCCTTTAGTCCATTTATACCGCACCCAACTTGAACAACAAGCAGAATATATACAAATTCCATTGATTTCCTCATTTCACTTACTTTTTCCACACAATGATATAAGATTTTATGATTATTTATAAAAGAGATAATTCAAGACTATATGTAGATCCAACAAAGTTGCACAAAAATATATAAGAAAAGATTAGAAAAACTATGAAGTCGTTAAATCAAGAGAGTATTATAATTGAATTAAACGGAGAATACGATTTTTAAGAAGTAAATTGACGTTGAAGAGCGAAATATCATTTAGAAAATGAAGATCAATATATAGACGATAATAATTACAAAAATCCTTAATTTCTACTCGTTTATAATGATTTATATATTTAAAAGATAAATAAGAGAAAATTTTTGCTACTTTTCAGCTCTAACGGATTTATATTGGAATTTGGAGTTTTTTTCATTAATAATTTCTAATTTAAAAAAAAGAGATCTTTAAGTGAAAAATGACAGAAATGAAACAACTCTACATATTATTTATGTGTAGACTACATATATTTATTAAAAATGAAAAACTGTCCAATAATAATGACTCAACAAAATTTAATCTCAATATCAAATTTATCAAAATATTACGAGTTAGGAAATGTTCCTATCTGTGCTTTGGATAATGTTTCCTTTACTGTTGATCCAGGGGAGGTCGTATTCATCATGGGGCCTTCGGGATCGGGAAAAACCACTTTAATTAATTTAATTGGAGGCATTGACCACCCTTCAGATGGATCTATTGAAATTTTAGGAGAGAACATTGCACATTATTCCGATAAGAAATTAACACTTTATCGTAAAAAACGATTAGCGTTCGTATTTCAATTTTATTCTTTAATTCCAACACTAACCGCAAGAGAAAATGTCGAACTCACTTTAGAATTAACCCACCGCAAGAGAAGAGAGATCAGCCGAATCGCTGAAGAACACCTCACTTTGGTCGGATTGGAAAAACGAATGGATAATTTTCCTTCCCAACTTTCAGGAGGAGAACGCCAACGGGTTGCCATTGCGCGTGCTTTGGCCAAAAATCCAGATATTTTGCTAGTTGATGAACCCACTGGTCAATTAGATCAAAAAACAGGCAATAAAATCGTCGAATTGATTCGAAAAATTGCCAAGGAAAAAAATATAACCACTTTATTGGTCACCCATGACCAAGAACTAATCCGTTTTGCGGATCGTATCATAACCTTACGTTCCGGTCAAATTGTTACAGATGAATTAAACACATTAGTAACTCTCACCGTTAATAATAGGAGAGAACAATATGCAGCAGATATATAAAACAATATTTCGTGAATTCCGTTTTCAGAAAAAACGCACGTTTTTGTCATTTCTATGTATCTTTGTTATTGTTGCCTTTCCATTAGCAATGTTCTCCATTGAGCCCAGTATAGATGCATCAGTGGTTGAAAGTAATCAATCTTATCAATTAGCCCATTTAGACGTTAGATTTCAAGGAAACGCAAATGAAATTCGTACAAGTGTGGAGGCTCTTATCGAATCAAATCCTGAATATACCGATATTTCTTTCGATATCAGGCCAACCACTAATTTTCAACTTTATCATGCCTCAAAATGGTACTACACAAGTATCGTAGGAGTTAATAATACAGATCCCCCAAAAGTCAACCAGTTCGTTTCTGACCATGATATTTCGGAATTACAAGATGGAATGGCGTTTATTTTAGAATCATTTGCCAAAGAATTAGATGTTGAGATTGGAGATACCGTTACCCTCTATACTCCGGTTGGCGAGAAAGAAGTGGAGATTGCAGGATTAGTCAAATCTATTGAATTTTTAAGTTATGATTTAGCTTTAGAGGGTGCAATCTACCTTAACTATGACACTTTCCAAGAATATAGTGATTGGGATGACATACAATTTAATAGTGTAACATTTTATTTCCAAAATAACCCTGATTTAGACACTTTAAAAGATTTTACAGAAAAATTGCGCGATGAAGTCTTGCCAATTGAAGCACAAATTTTCTATTCATGGTATGTTCGAGAATTCAGTATAAGTTCAATTTTTCAAGATGTATTAAGTCTAACATCCCAAATCCTTTTCATTATGGCATGCACAATTATTCTGGCAGCTGGAATTGTAATTTATTTAATTACAAAACGATATGCGGTAGAGCAGCGTAAACAAACTGGGATGCTATATGCATATGGATTCCCCTCTAAAACAATATTGAAAGTATTTATGCTCCGAACCC
>JAUWMK010000336.1 GCA_030613185.1 Promethearchaeum sp. | reverse complement strand
TGTTAAAAGAACTCGACACCGCGAGTTATTTATATAACCAAACAAATTGGGAGATTTACACGGGTGTCGGGTTTAATTATGATCGGAGTACAATTGATCCAAACCATATTGGGCAAACTATAGACGCCCTTCAAAATATCTATTCTGATTTTTATTACGCTCATATCACTGAGGATCTAGATATTAATTTCCAACTAAATTGGGATCTAGAAATGATACAATCCGATAGCAATGAATTTTTTATGCTACAAATTTTGACAGTTCCACTTTTCTTTTGTATTATATTCATCAGTCAACTTTTGGTAAAAACAGCATTTTATCCCCGATTTGATGAGATTCATCTTAGGCTCATGAAAGGTTACCCCAGAAACATGATTCTAACTCAACTCTTGGTTGAGATTTTTCTAATGGGGATATCAGTTGGTTTATTAAGCATAGGATTTAGTAGAGTTCTTTATGGGGGAATTCAGACAATTCTTAACCCAAGTTTAACCAGGATAACAATATCAGGGGGTGATTCCTGGTCAGGAAAATATGCACGCCTCATAGCACCAACATCCCCCCTTCCCTTTATAATTACACCTTCTCTCATTCTATCTGCTTGCATTATTGGATTATTAACAATTCTCGTGATTTATTTTCAATTGATGGTTCGTGTTAAAAATTTAAAATTGCATTCACTCACCGATTATTTAGAACAAAGAGATCTGGGAAGTTTATTAGATGAAAATATATTGATGAAAAAAACGAAAAAATATAAGAGAAAGGCGAAATCAAAGAAGGATGGCTTTGATCAGACAGGTAGTGATAAAACTAAGCAATATAAATCCCAAGGATTCTATTATTCACGGAATTTACGGAAATTTGGCTGGATTTTCGTGATGATTGGGGGAATTCCTCTTCTTTTGACTCTGATCATGCAAGTTGGATCACAATCGACGCTTGATATTCTTGTATTTATCTCCCAAACACTCTTTCAGTTCGCCGGGACACTAGCTGTTCTCAATTTTTTTAGCCCAATATTGCTTATATTTGGAGTTCTCCGAATAATTTTGTTTGAACGCGCTATTTGGTATTCTCGACTCTCAAAGGCATTCTCTACCATTTTTATTGGCGAAAAATCAATAATCAATGCCCTTGAGACATTTAGGAACAAACACTTAAAATCAATTTCGATCTTTATGGCTATTATTACTGGGTTGTTCATTTTTACTAACTTATCCATATATTCTACCCAAAATTTTGAACCAACAATTTACAACGCTAAAATTGGGACAGATTTGAATATTCATACCATCAACAATTATGATGCAATGGCTAATTCAGTAAACGAAATACCAGGTCAAGATTTGCTGGAACTTATAGAAAACTTTGAAAATATTTCTCTCGAAGGAGAAGAAAGCTTTATTCCAACTACATGTCCCATCGTCTCACTTAGTGATATATCACAAACGAATTATAATTATAAAAGTATAGTTTTAACAAATCTTTCAAGATATCTTATGATGGCTCAGCAACCTACAGTAAAATCCCACTTTCCAAATTTGGAGTAAAAATTGATTGCGCTTGAAGCATTCAATGTTGAGAATCCAAATATTATCGGTATTTTAGCAGCTCAGAGCTTTTTAGATACCTTTGGGTATTCAATTGGTGAATCTTTTATCATCAACCCTCACTTATTTCCGTTTACAGAAAATTTTTCGCAAAGAGATCCGATTGAAGTCAAGATCATCGATACAGTTGCGTGTATTCCTGGTTATTATCACACATTATACAGGAGTCACTCCGTTTTGATGGATATCGGAGAGATTTGGGAAGAAAATATCACTATAAATTATGACACATTAAACTTTATGGTGGGTTTTTCGCAAGATTCCGATCTCTCCACTCAAATCCCCCTTTCAGAGGTGTATCAAGAAATCCCCGAAAATTACCAGGTTCAACTTATCGTCAGTAGATATGATTATTCCACCAGAAATAATGGAATTTTTCAATTTTCAGGCATGGATGATGAAAATTTATCGATATTTTTGCTATATATTGAATTAATTTTAATCTTATTATTTGTCGAACTAAGTATAATATTTTTAGTCAATCTTTACCAACGAACGAACGAAAAATATTACGGAACGCTTCTTGTCCAAGGTTTTGGAAAAAAAAACATACACTTGATGGTCTTAGCACAATTATTGTTTACAATCGGTTTTTCATTTTTAGTAGGAACTATCTTAGGGACGATCACCGGTTTATCATGGACATACAGCTTACTATCGGTATATTTAGCCAATGAAGGATTATATGGTTTGTCTATTCCCCTGACGTTCAATTTTCCAGAATTCTTTGTAATACTCATTTCTTTAATTGTTGGAACCTTTGCGAGCTATATTTTGATTAGGTTAAAATATCATAGCAAAGAATATGCTGATTTTCTAAAAAGGGAAATTTGAATACCTTGCTGCAATTTTACTCTGAAATTTCCTATTTAATGATTTTCTTATTTGTGTTGTTTGCAGAACAAAGTTTTGTCTTGGGCTTTTAACTTTTTTTTTCTTAAATTTGTTTTACTCTAATCAAGATTGTAACTATTTTATTAACATGAATTTATTCAATTTAGTTATTAGTACTTCACTTGTTTGGCAAGTGATGGGTTAATTTTCATTAATATAGTCGCAAAGAGATGATTAAATGAATTCAAAGGAAATTTATTCGGAAGAAGAGGATTCAGAAGATAAAATTTTGGAAGAAAAGAATTTCAAAGAGAGAATTAAGAATTTTTGGGAAAACTGCAAGAAAAATTGGTTATGGATTAATATTGGGGCAATAATTATGAATACGTTTTTCAGTTGGGTTCTATATTACTTCAACATAATGAGCTTGAGGTACGCAATTATCATGACCATTGTTCCTCCCTTAGGAATCATCTTAATATATAACGTAAAAAACATCAAAAGCATAAAGATTCTTATCTCAATGAATAAAATTATGTTGGTAGGTGCTGGTGGATTTGTTATGACCGTTCCCCTTTGGTTATATGCTGGTTATTTACTAATTAATGCACCTTCGGCACCCATAAACCTATATTTATTGCCTACATGGTTACAATATGCAATTATGCCCATTTTTTTTGTTTTAATCTATCTTATTGTCGGATATTTCTTATATCGATTTGGTGAGAAGAGAGAATGGCATATTTCACCATATTACTAATTTTTTATAAAAACCAATTTTTTTTTAATATGTATAGTAGGATGATATTGAAGTAAGGTTGGTATGGTTATATTAAAATTCTAACCGATGTTCTTTTCTTTTCTCTATAAATATGATTACTGAAATAATTAGAAAAATCATAGATCCTAATAAGAAAGAATATACCCCCCATAAGGGTATTCTTCCAAAATATTGAACAGAATATCTTAAAGAGAGTTGATTATAAAGTTCGATCTGAGAGTATGTGGTGGTTAGGATTTAAGAGTTGGGGTGAAATGTTAGAATATTGACAGACATCACATAAACAGAATTGAAGAAATTGTAGGTTTGGAGTAGGTATGTATAGTAGGATGATATTAAAGTAATGTTGGTACGGTTTGTATAACAGGCAGGGCTTTGTCGTGGGCTTTTAACTTTTATCCCGATTTTTGAATATGATGAACCATTCTTCTAAACGATTTTTTAATGATAGTTTTTATTGCTATAAACTATATTTTATTTATGACTGAACCAATCAAGTATAAAGGTTAGCGTTGGGATGAAGTTAAAGATCAAAAACATTGGGAGATTCCCGATGGCTTTGTAATGAATTTAATTTATACATTGGGATCTAATCCCGAAAAGACAATTTATGATTTAGGTTGCATGATAGGCAGACATACAGTATATTTTGCTTCACATGGTTATCGTGTATTTGCGAGTGATATTTCTAACGATTCAATTGAATCAAGACGGGAGTGGCTTCTACGTGAGAATCTAACTGTAGAATTAAAGCAAGGACATTTTTTAGATGTCAATTATCCTGAGAACTTTTTAGATTTAGTAATTATTATGAACGTGCTAAATCATGATATTAAATCTGAAGTATATCAAATAATGCAAAAAGTATTGAAAATGCTAAAGAAGAAGAAAAAATTTACGTTTGAACTCTTAACTTTAATTAGCAGCAATATTTTCCAAATTTTGCTCTTTCCAGCGTTTAGTTAGAAGCATAAAATCTTCCTTGCTAAAACTTTCATCAAATAGTGATTTTTGAGATTTGCCAGAGAAAAATGAATCCATAGTTTTTTGTGGATTTGAGTTCTCAACTCTGAGCTTAGACACGTGTCTTAATTTCTTATTTCTCAACGATATCGGTTGTGAATTAAAACGCTTTTCATTTTTTTTCATCCACTCAAGAATTGATTCAGCCATGTTTTTAAACACCATTAATATTTTTATTAACATAGGAATAACCAATACATTGCTTTATAAAGCACCTTACACTGAAGGTTTATTAAATTTTAATTAGGGATGATTTTTCATTAGATTTTTTACAATAGTATTAAAAAAAATAAAAAAAAGAATTCAAATTTCATGAAAAATTATCTATTGTTAGTTAAATATGCATTAGTGATAATAAAAAATGTTACATACAACGAAATCAAATAGAGATCCAGTCGGAAAATCCGAATTTCCCGAAATGGTTGAGAGAAAAGGTAAAGGCCATCCTGATAGTGTTGCTGATGAATGCGCAGAGGCATGCAGTCGGGCCTTAACTTCATACTATTTAGAGAATTTTAACCGATATTTCCATCATAATGTTGATAAAGCAGCATACGTTGCGGGTCAAGCCGCTCCCGAATTTGGAGGAGGAATAATTCTCCAACCACAAGAATTTGAAATTATTGGACGCGCAATTGATACAGCTGTTGTTGCTGGAAAATTAATTCCAATTCCTGTTAGAACTATATGTCGTGAAGCAATACACGAAGTTTTTAGATACACATTTAGAAATCTAGATGTTGATAAGCATGTAATTATAGATGCAAGAACAAAAAGCGGATCAATTGATTTAACTGGTTTATATAACCAGGAAATGAACGGAGAAGATCATGTTCCATTAGCGAATGATACCAGTTTCGGTGTGGGATATGCTCCTTATTCAGATG
>JAUWMK010000288.1 GCA_030613185.1 Promethearchaeum sp. | reverse complement strand
TTGAAGCTTCAAACACAATCGTTACCAACTATGCCTGTCCAAGTAGGCTCATCGCGTCGTTTACGAGGTAAATAATAGTACTTGTTGCATATACCGCTCCTATTTTTTTTACATTCCAGAATATAACTTCATGTCGCACTTGTTGTATCGCCTTTTAGTTTTCCCAGTTCATTTAACGTATAATGTTCCTTTTTATTAAGTTCATCAATCGTATGGATAAAGAGTATGGTAACATAAGAATTATTCAAATCGTTAACAATTAACGTTGAAGTACCTCCTCCTACCCATAAGAATACAATTATCGTTATTCCGGTTAGGAGATAAAGCGTAGATCCGGACATTCCAAATAATTTTGCAAATCCATATCCGATCAAAGCTCCGATAATACCATTTATTACCATTAAAGCATACTTTACGAAATAAAATAGAACATCCACCTTAGAATTCTTAATATATCTGCTTGGAATATCTCTAATGCTTAAATAAAGGGATCTGACCAACGCTTGATGATAGAATTTATTTTCAATAACTATACACGGCAAAGAATAAAAATTAAGACTCATCCAAATTCTCTCGTACCAAGGTGTACCTTTTTTGATTCTAAGGGCATTTACTTGAGTTGGAATAATTTCTCCAGTCTGAGTGAAACATTCTTTGATATTAGTTGGACCGAATTCACCTTTTATCATTTTCCTGAGAGATTGTAACATGTGAATTATTGCTGAACTGAAAGCATACCCGATTATTCCCCACCATCTGTATCGAATAACGCTGTATGCTTTCCAAAAACCCATGGATCCACCTCCTCTATACCAATTATGGATCATAAGCATTTTCATGCCTTGACTTACGAAATAAATAACAAAGATGCAGAAAACAAATAAACATGTATAAGTAAAAAATATCGTTCCTTTGGTGATTTCAAAGGTTTTTTCATTTAGTTCAAATGTGGCCCCTGTTATTGGTGTTATATCAAAGAATGTATCAATGGATGTTATTATGTGGAAAAAACTTAGAAATAAAATCCATAAAGTCTGAGTAATTTGAGGTGTAAGAATTTCACGCTGTTTTGATACCGCAAGACTGCTCATGCGCACCACATATATCGCCTTTTTGAACTTTTTATACCAAACAGTAAGCATGAGAATGTTTGGGATTACTAATACAACGAATATCCAATTATATTCCCAATTAACATTTAAGTAGAGAAGGACAAGTAATCCTATTTCTATAAAAACTAACGAAAACATAAGAATTGGTGCAATTTTACCGAAAAGCTTTACCATATAATAAGAAACAGCCAATGAAATAATCCAAATGGCAAAAATTATTAATACTGCATACAATCCAAATTTTAAGAAATCATAATATTCACTAGCAATTATTCCAGAATCAGAATAAGCATCTCGAATTACCCCCCCTATATAATAAAGGTTGTAACCTCCAAAAGCGAAATAAATTCCGAATATTAAAACTAACATAAATTCTCCAAAGAAATGCTTTCTACCTAAAGTATTATATTCTTTAAAAAAGAATTTCCCTGCTTGATTTCCCTTTTCATCTTCAATCATTGGACCATAATAGTCAGAATAGGTTCCCAATCTGCGTTTTTCTCTGGGAACATAATTTCCTTGAGCATCATAGTTTTCTTTCCAGTCTCTTTTTTTGGAAAACCACCTTCTTTTTCCTTTTTTCTTTTTTTCTCCTTCATCATCAATCAATTCTTCAAGAGTTTGTTCTTTCAATTCCTTTTCATTTCCTTGATTTTTTTCCATTTATATTTCTCCAAGTTTTTATATCGCATTAGTTGATTTAATTCTATAATCAATTAAATAACAATAACTTTTTTTTGCTAAATTTGTTTTTATTTATGGAAAACTATATTTAATTAACATTTTGAGAATGAGTCTGATGAGTAGTAAAAAATTAAACGAATTTAATAATAATTCTTTGAGGAGAATTGCGAAAGAAGTCGTCGTTCGCAAATTTGTTCTTATTTTGCATATTTGGGTTTATTTTTTAGTTATTTTATTGCTTTTTGTAATTAATTACTTAACAAACCCAACATATTTCTGGTGTTTATGGCCGTTAACTGCTTGGATGATGATACTTATTGGACATATTTTTGCCCACATGATGTTTAGGAAGGGAGTTGTTGATTTACATTCAGTGTTTATCTTATATCATCTGTTATTTTTTGTTGTAATTAATTTATTTCTCATCTTTACAAACTGGTTCACTACATCGCATGGAAGTTTAAGATTTACATGGAGCTTCTGGGTAATAGGGCCTTGGAGTGTTTTATTTGTCATCCATCTAATTGTATATTTCTATTTAGTTCCAAAACGTGGTGAATCTCCCAATAGAAACTGGTTAGATCGTAGAGTTGATGAACAATTAGAAAAAATGAATAAGAAAAATACAACTAGGGGGAATGAATAATTTTCTGGATGGGTAAATCTGTTTCGATCCCAGGAAAAAAAGGTGATAAGCTGAAAAAGAAAATTAATCTAAGTCCAATTGAGGTTCTTATTCTTACTCAACTACGATCCAGAGAATTGAGGAATAATGGGGAGCCAGTTGGTCAATATGGTTATGAAATGATTCAAAATCTTAATGAATTATTTGCCGGTTCTTGGAAAGCTAAATCAGGTACTATATATCCAATACTTTCAAAATTAGAGCAAAGTAAAAAACTAATTACTGGCGAAAGAAAACAATCTCCCTTAGGACCGGTAAAAAGAGTATATATCTTAGATGATTTAGGTCGTGAATGCATCGATTATATCATTTACGAAAGATTCGAGGGCGATATTGAATTTGTAATGCGTTATATGAACTTGCTCACACCATTTCTCGTTAGGCAAAATAACAATGATAATTCTAATGGAATATTTGAAAAAATGATGAGTATTCCAGTAAAAAGTATTAAAATTGCGAAAGAAGAGGCAATAACCGAAGTTGATGAAGAACTTCGCCAGAAAAAACTTGAAACCATAAAAAATCAGTTGAAACAGATACTAAAAGAAATTGATTGAAAGAAAGTTAATTTATAATGAAAAATCTTTGAATTATTCAAAAGAAGTAAACTTTACAATTTCACCAGTTGGATGGGCTTGGAATACAGTTCTTAGAGACAATAATTTTCCTCAACACTATTTGCATGATGGAGATGGGAATCATCCTAATCCCAAAAGTACATATCTAATGGCTTGTGTTATTTTTTCTACAATTTTTCGTGAAAAATCTACAGGTGTTCCTTTTTATAGTGATTTGACGAGATTTAATGCAAATTATTTTCAGAACGTATCTTCATACAACGTATTGGGTAATTTTGATCTTTGGTATCTTGATTCCCTTCCATCTAATGAGAATACTTCTATATCTGGATTTAATACTTCTTCAATATTGTCGTTTACACTAATTGGATTTAGTGTCATTATTTTAATACAAAAAAAATCATTATCAAAATCTATCCATAAATAAGATTTTCAAGTGATAAATTTGAAATTTTTCATGGATTTTTTCTTCAGAATTACTATGGAAAAATTCATTTAATAATTTTTTATTAATTCTATTTAATTTTATACACATCATAAACACATTTTTATCTGAAAATTCGTTATCTTTTTTTAGCATCTCTCTTTAAGGCACAAAAATTCAATAAAAATCAAGGTAGGAGCTGCTAAAAACTGGCCCAATGTTTATTAATAAATACACACTAATTATACATATTAACACATAAAAAAAAATTTATAATGTGGTGTATCAACAAATGTTTAGTAAAGTAAAAAAAACTTACAAAGAATTCCCTGACACGTTTTGGGTCATTTCATTCGCCTCCTTTATTGATAATATTGGCGGTTTTATGTTAATGCCGTTTGTCTCAATTTACATGACTCGTACTTTTGGTATAGGAATGATTGAAGCAGGCATAGTATTCCTCATTATTGGAATTGGACTCCTGTTAGGAAGTCTCATCGGAGGGGCTTTAACTGATAAATTCGGCAGAAAAAACATGGCTTTATTTGGCCTATTAGTCAGCGGATTGTTTTCATTGATAATGATATTCATCAATGATATCATTACCTTATATTTTGTAGTAGGGATAATGGGTTTAGTAGGGTCTCTGGGAGACCCTGCACGAGGAGCGATGGTTGCTGACGTGCTCCCCCCAGAACAAAGGGCAGAAGGTTATGGAATTTTACGCGTTGTTGTAAATATATCTGCAACTATTGGTCCCGCTCTTGGCGGATTTTTAGCAACACAATCATTTATGTGGATTTTTATCGGTGATGCTATCACTAGTGTTTTAGCTGCAATCATCTTCTTCTTTAAAATTCCAGAAACGAAACCTACGAAAAAAGTGGAAAGCAGTGATACCCCAGTAAAGCCAGAAACTGTTGGACAATCAATGGGAGGATATAAAGACGTCTTTCGAGACTGGAAGTTTATGTTTTTCATTGGAGTCTCCATGATAATGAGCTTAGTATATATGAATATGAATTTTACATTACCTGTATTCCTGGATAATGATTTAACACTATCTCCTCAAATTTATGGGTGGTTAATATCTATGAACGCTTTCATGGTTGTAATTCTACAATTTTATGTCACTCGCAAAGTGAAAAAATTCCCTGCATTAATTATGATCGCATTAGGTAATTTGCTTTATGGAATTGGATTCGTAATGTATGGATTCATTTCAACTATATCGTTTGTATTTATTGCTATGATAATCATTACAATAGGAGAAATGATTATTGCACCATTTGCACAAGCAATTGCAGCAAATTTTGCACCGGAAGATAAACGGGGGAGATATATGGCAATATATGGATGGTCTCATTTATTCCCAATGATGTTTGGAAATATTGCATTTGGAGCCATCATGGATAAATTCGACTCAATTTGGGTATGGTATATATGTGGCGCACTTTCACTTATTGCAGTCGGGGGATATTTATTGCTTAATAAAATCGCTAAAGATCGATTCACAGAAGAAACTAAAACTGATATTGATGCAATTATTGAAACAGAAATATTGAGTGAAATTGGAGCCGAAAAAGTTTCTTTAGAATATTCTGCTAAAGCAGAAATGAGTGAATAATAGTAAAGTAATTCTTTTTTTTCTTATATTTTATATTATTAATAGATTTGATACCTTTCATTGATTATAATTCATATTTTTCAATTGAAAACAATTTTTTATTGTAACAATTTATATAATGTATAATATGGGAATTTGGAAAGGAAAAAAGAAGCAAAGAAACGAGCTTGAATCTCAACGATGCCCTCGATGTTTGAATTCTAATTTAAGATATATATCACAAATTAGCCTGATTTACGCACCCGCGAAGATATATTGCCCTGATTGTGGATACAATGGATCTATTTTTGTTGATGTTAGCGCTGATGATGAAAAAGAAGCACTTCAATTAGAAATGTTACGTGAAGATTTCCCAGATTTAGTGGAAAAACAAAAATCAGCATACGAGTTAGCTAAAAACACCTTGAAAGATAAATGGCATCCAAATCAAGAAAATAATCATAATATTTTAAGAGCTTGGTGCCCATTTTGTGCAGATGTTAACGTTGTATGTTCAATTTGCAAATGTCCATCTGAAATATGTTCAAAACATGCAACTGAAGGATTAATTGGTAAATTAAATGATATGTATAATGATGAAGTCGAGTTATGTGAAGTAGATTCCACCATTTACAATCAAATCATCCAACAATTCCAGAATATTTTCAAGGAAAACTCATAAGAAATTGTTAATTTAATTGCAATGAAGGAATTCATTCATTTCATTATATTTTTAGTTATTTCATCTTATTTTATTTTTTTAAATACTCCTCGAAAATAAGTATTATATGCAATCTACTATAAAAACTCAAACATCCCCGGACTCAAATTTAGTTCCCTTGATTGTCATGGATGAAAGAGAAAGAGGTGAAATTCGTTCAGTATTTGAAATAATTCCTTGTAAACTCCGAATAGAAACCCTCGATATTGCAGACTACATAATTTCCAAAGAAATAGCAATCGAAAGAAAACGTGGAGATGATCTGGTGGCATCGATTTGCGACAATAGGTTCTTCTCTCAAGTGTGACATAGCTAAGCTTTAATATATTCCAGAATGGATTCTGGCATCCAAGGGCGTATCACAGTGGACGCCGACTGCGAAGAAGGTGCTCTTAAGCATAC
>JAUWMK010000144.1 GCA_030613185.1 Promethearchaeum sp. | reverse complement strand
GCCGTTTAATTGTATATCGAATTAAATCTTTTGGGCTTATTCTTCCATCATGAAAATCATAATATGTATGAATGTGTGCATCGAATAGTGCTCCATATTTATCTATCTTATAAATTTTTAAACCCAAAAATTCACCTTCGCGTGATTCTTTTAATTTTTTCAAATTTATATTTTGGAAATTATATTTGTTTATAATTAAAATATCAGTATGTAAAAAGAATTGGTTGATCGGATGCTTTTAATAGATATAATTGAGAATTATATTTCAATTGCACGACAATATCTACAAGAGTATCTTTTGCCCAATTTACAGTATTAGGGCCATTTCTAACTACAAAACTCAATTTATTTTCAGTTCGAATATATTGTTCATTAGAAAAGGCAGGATCAAAATAACTTGCATGCCAAATATCATTTTGATTTATTGCCCAAAAGTGAATAGCGTCAATATCTTCTGGAAATGTTGTAGAGTTTATATCGATAATCCTCACAGAACATATCGCTTCATGATTACTACATCCATCACCTATGCATGGCATAAAATCCCTCCAAATACTACATTCTAATTTAAAATCATGGTTGTTGATAGTGATTTGTTCTGGAGCATTTTTTAAATCAGGTTGATAGGATAAAATATTAATGATAATGATTGCAGAACTAGAAATTCCGATAAGTGCAATTATTCCTAATAGAACTACAAATTTTCTTTTCATTATTTCTTCCCCTTCTATTTATCATATTCTTAGAGACATAATATTTAATAATATTAAGGAAATAAATTCGAACATTCAATATTTTCATTTTTTGCTAAGATTATTAGCCCTTAAATTGATCAGTGATATAGCATCCATTTCTGCTTCTTCTATTGTTCCATCTGAAGAATCTTTCAAGAATTTCTCAATTGAATTATAATTCCATTTTGAGTTTAGAGTCTAATAATTCTTTATTTGAAAATAATAATTTCTTGTAATAAATATTTGGAAAATTATATCCGTTTTCATTAGAAATTGTTAGCATGAAAAATAAAAAAAATTTCTCTCATTATTTTATGGGTTGTATGTTAAAATCCAAATAATCATTGCAATTGAGAAAACTACCATAATGCCCAAGATTGCGTAATATATTTTAATATATTTTTTTTGTCTCTGAGGTGTATAAGGTGTTGTGTTCAGTGCTGTAGGATCAATATTAACTTGCGTGTGATCAGCTAAATATTTATTCAAATTTCGGGCAAAATCAGTAGAATTTTCATTATCCTGAAAATTTGTTAAATATTTTGGTCTTCGATTTTGAAAACATAATGCTAAAAGTTGGTTTTGAGTAACTTGATTGGTGAACCCTCTCTTATTTCCATAGACATTATGAACTTCAAATCCTTTTATTTCATTAAACAGATAACATTTCGAAAAAGTTAGATAATTTCCCCAATGAGATTCATAAATTAAGGCATTATTTTGCTCATTAACTTTAAAAATTAATGTTACTTCTTTTCTTAAAATTCCAAATATTATTGGCAAAATTACTACTAAGCTGAAAAAGATATATGTCCCTATGAAACCGATCCTATCAGGTGAATTCGGGTCAATTACTCTCTCCCAAGTCATTGTTATCATAAAAATCAAAAATAAGCCCATTATAGCAGAAAATAAATATGCCATTTTGGTATTAGTCTTCTTTTTTAAGTTAAACTCTGGTTTAGATTCCATGACATTTTATTATTTAATTGACAATTTATAGATTCCATGACATTTGTTTTCGAGTAATGATGATAGAAAATTTTGATCAAGAACATTCGAAAAAGAAAATAATTAGATTGAAAATTAAGAATTTTCATGGATAAGGGAAAGTTTTTTTTATGCATAAGCTGAGACAAAACTACTATGGAAGAAAAAAAACCTTTGACATTTTCTATTCGTTATAAAATGCTTTGGGGAATTGGAAGTTTTGGGACCAATATTATATCGAATAGCTACGCTGCTTTACTGATAATCTTCTTTCAAGATTATTTGGGTTTACCTGTGGGATTAATGGCTCTTGCTGCTTTGATATATGCAATATGGAATGCAATAAATGACCCTCTCTTCGGATTTTTATCGGATCGCTCGAGATCAAAGAAGGGTAGAAGGATACCTTTTATGAAATTCTCTGCTCCATTCTTAGGGATTTTCTTTATAGGGATATGGCTTGTTCCTACAACTTGGAGTCCAAATGCGTTATTCTGGTGGATGCTTGCTGGAATGTTTCTTTATGATACTGCTTATACAATTATTGGATTAGTTTATTCCGCATTACTGCCGGAATTAACAGAAAGTGATGCAGAACGTGGGTCATTACAAACCTATTCTTCAATATTTGCTTTACTTGGAAGTATTGTTGGCTTTATTATTCCAGATTTTCTCCGTCCTGGAGTTGGAGAAACAAATTTACTACCACTTTATCTTGGAGTTGGCGCTATTGGTATTGCCGGTACTGCTTTTATTTTGATAACAAGTTTTTCAGTGAAAGAACGTCCCGAATTTACCCAGGTTGATGAACCTCTAGGATTTGTAGATTCTATCAAATTCACATTCAAGAGTAAATCATTTATTGTGCTTGTGGCTGCTAATTTCATGTCGATCTTAATGCAAGCATTAGTTTTGGGTTCGATGTTTTATCTATCTGATTATGTTCTAAAATTAGGTTCATCCATGCCCTTGTTAATACCATTTTTCGTGGGAATCATAATCGGAACTTTGCTCGCTAATTTAATAGCAAAAAAAATCGGGGTTGTAAGGGCACAACAGTTATTACTCCTTATTGCTGGAATTTTTCTATGTTTAATATTCTTTGTTCCAGACCAGATGATATATGTAGCGATGTTTATTGCAGGTTTTGGATTATCAGGTCCTCTTGTTTTAACAAATATTTTGTTTGCTCAAGTTGCTGATGAAGATGAAATACGTTCGGGCGTTCGGCGCGAAGCCATGTTCTTTGGTACGAATGCGTTGATAACTAAACCTGCTCAATCTATCGCGATTGCAATTGTACCTTGGATTTTAGCCTTGACAAGTTTTATTTCCAGAGCAGACAACAACGGTGAAATATTTCTTAATCAAGGAGATGATGCAATAAT
Organism: Promethearchaeum sp.; assembly: GCA_030613185.1. Taxonomy (GTDB): domain Archaea; phylum Asgardarchaeota; class Lokiarchaeia; order Sigyniarchaeales; family Promethearchaeaceae; genus Promethearchaeum. The sequence continues at coordinate 7,738 of JAUWMK010000144.1, read as the reverse complement.
TGGAATTAAAATTTTCACAGGTCTGATTCCTGGAATTGCGATGTTACTTGGGGCTTTGATACTCTTTGCTTATCCATTGCATGGAGATTATCTCAAAGAGGTTCAAGAAAATGTACTGAAAATGCATGCTGAAAAGAAAAATAAGCTAAATTCAAAATAATCTCTTCAGTTTGAATCCTTTTTTTCCCTTTATTTATTAACCGTAAGTTGGAAACCAGTTACACTAACTATGCGCAATTTTGGAATGAAAACCTATCAATATTAAGACTTAACGAGAGTTCAAGAACGGGAAGTTAGATCACTAACATTTGCACAACGTCAAAAATTTCATTTGGAAAGTTTCAAAAATTCCACTAGATTAATTTGAGTATGAAGAAGAGATTTTTTATGGATATAGCGGACCTTATTCCCAGCCAACTTTATTTAAATCGAGAAAAAATCAAGGTCCTCCAAGATCAAATCAAGCCTTTTGTGTTAGAAAACATTCCTCCTATATCTATCCGAAAATTCGGGAAGCATGTTGTATTTCTGGATGGGCATACCCGTGCATTTTTAGCGCATGAAAATGGGTTAAAAAAAGTCCCGGTATATTGGGAAACTGAGGAATATGATTGGGAAATGTATGAAATTTGCATCAAATGGTGCCGAGATGGAAATGTATTGCATGTTTCAGATTTGAAGGATCGTATCCTAGATAAAGAATCATATGAAAAACTTTGGATCGGTAAATGCCACGCCTTAGGTGAGGAATTAGATGTTTTACGGAGAAAAGATTAAATCGCATTTGAATCTTTAGGGAATGGTCCTAGTTTTTTTTCTTTGGTAAAAAGAAAACACAATAATTTTGCCACAATCCAGAGATTCCACCATTATTTTATGAAATTGAACCCAAATATGGAATAGGAGAGTTGATGGATGATCAAAAAAAAAATAGTATTTCTTTGTTTTCTTGTTAGTATGGCATCATTTCACTACGTTGGAGAAAATCATTATATGACTTGTATTTGGGTTTCTCTCTTATAGATATTTTATTCATTTCTTAGATTTTATGAAATTAATTGTGAATTTCAAATATAAATTTACATAATTTCGCTTTTTAGAGAGGCAAGCAATAATATTTTCTACGAGATGAAGTCTACGCCGTATGGGTTCGCTTTGACAGACAAAAATTTGTGATGGTAATTGGAAATATGGAGTTGGTGACGGCGTATGAGGTGCATTTAGGTGCATTTTTGTTTGTGGTGGGTCTAATTATGGAAAAGGAAAAGAATAAACATATTTATTACAATTTACATCCCCGAGGATGGTTGATCGTTTCATCTCGAAACCCCCAGAAAAAGAGTACGACAAAAAAAGGGAAATAATTGTGAGTAGCGAAGGTGAGGGTATTAAAAACGACCACCTACCATTTTTTACCACCCTGAAGCCACCGGCTCAAGGTCATGAAAAAAAGAGAAGAGATTATTTAATAGTAACTTGCATAGCTTTTTAACATACTAACTTATACTCCATATTTTGTAAATAAAATAAAGAAAAAAAATTCATATCTTTCTACTTATATTAGAAGTCGATATGATGACTATGGTTATTTCCTTTTTCGTCTTTTTCTCTTATCCTTAGAAGGAATCAAAAGAAGAATAAGAACAATTAGAAACAATAATCCATACCCCATTACTCCAAATCCATAATATGTTTGTAAGAACTCTTCTATGATCAACTCGCCTGTAAATGGAGTCGGTAAACGTTTAATATAAATATCATTCAATGAGTCATTATAATTGCGTTCATCGAACCAAGTTAGGAAAATCTCTCCAGTCTCATCATTAATGGAGACTGGAAGTACTTCATTCTTTCTTTTTGTTAAATCCTGGGAACAATTCGCTTGAACTAAAGGTCTTCCATCTTGTTCCCATTGAATAATTCCGTTCAAATTGATTAATTGACCATAAATATCCGTTTCTGTAGTGTTTTCATTTCGATAATCTCTCCATGGGACAAAAATATTGCAATTGCCATCGGCGAGAATAGGATATAAATCTTGATTTTCGGAATAAGTGCAAATATCAATTCCTTCTTCAGCCCAGAGTAAATTTCCTTTAAAGCTTACACGCTGTGCAAAAATGTTTTTATCTCCAATGGAATAATTCATCCATACAATAACTGCTCCATGACTTCCATCACTGATAATTTGTGGTGATCCTTGTTGCCCTATTTCAACATTAATCCCTGTTCCATTCGCATTCCATCCTGAAACAACATCTCCATTCGAATCGATACGTTGCGCATAAATATCATAGAGTGTATCATCATAAATCTCTCTTCTATCACTCCATACGATTATAGCTCCATTTTCGCCATCAGAAATAATTCTAGGGTTTGTTTGAGGATATATTTCAGTGCAAATTGGTATCCCATTAAGTGTCCATCCAAGAACTCCAGCCGAAGAAATTTTTTGGGCATAAATATCATTGTCACTTGTATTACGGGAATCTTGCCAAACAATAATAGCTCCCCCATTTCCATCAGTGGCGATATGTGGATAATAAACTGAATGACCGTCATCAACGATTACAACTCCTGAAGGATTCCAACCAGAAGCGATTTGGCCTGAACTTGTTAAATGCTGGGTAAATATTGCATCACCTGTAATTGTCGATCCATCCCAAGAGATGATAGCGCCACCTTCACCATCCGGAATCATGTGATAGAATTCTTGGAATCCCCCATAACCACACACAGATACTCCATCAGAGATTGCATCTGGAGTCCAAAGTAGTTGTCCGCTCGCATCTATTTTTTGAGCATATAGCCCAAAAGGCCAAGTATAACTTCCATTTGCCCATAAAATTATTGCACCTCCCTGCCCATCAGAAATTATCTCAGGAAATGACTGATCATCGGGATCTTGGCAGATTATAACCCCTTCATCTACCCACAATTTATTCCCTTTGGCATCAATCCGTTGCGAATATATATCAAAATCTCCACTCCGGTTATCTTTCCAAGTAATGATAACTCCTCCTGCCCCATCACTGCATATTTGGGGAGAATTTTGCTCATTTAAAGTAGAATTGTCATCAACTACTAAAACTTCTTCTTTAGGTTCAATAATATTTTCAAGAAAATCATAGTATTCAAAATATTGAACAGAAATTAAAGCAATAGGGAAAAGTAGGAGAATTAGAAAGAAAATAAAAATAACTTTTTTGTTCATGACTAAATTGTAATGGTGTAAATATATAAATTTATGTTGAAAAGATGTTATCAGCAAAGTTGATGAGAAATAACTCAAAAAGGGAAAATTGATACAATTCCTCCAAATTAGAAGTATAAACTATCATGATTTAGATTTTTTTGGGCCTCCTTTTGAACCTTTGAAAGAATGCCCGTTAAGTTTTTGAATTTTAGGAATAATTAAGGGATCAGCTTCATATGCTCGTTTGTAAATTCTTAGCATAAATAATTCAACCCAAGGTGATGGGATTTTTTTTTGACCGAATGAATAATCTTTAAAATATCGTTTAATGGATTTAGGGATTATTTCAGCAGAAGAATTAAAACTTAATAAGCTTACTGCAATTAATTGTTGAAAAGCCTTTGTTTTAACCAATTCAGGATAATTGCTTGTTGCATCTAAGACTAAGCCTATGTTATACCAAAAGAAAGGTGGTCTTAATGTGCGAAATTTTCTACCATGTCCGAACATGAAAGGTTTTTCAATAGCCCTATTTAACCAACAATTTAATAATGATTTTCCTGTATCAATTAAATATTCTGGTCTTTTCTTTTTTGTTAGAAGAAAATATCCACGTAATGCATCTATGACTAGCATTGGACAAATATCATCTTTTCTACCCGGTCCACGAAAATTAGAATTTATTCCAGGAATACATTTCCAACCATACCCTTGATTTGTTTGTGTTATTAAATCTCCCATTCTTGTAAGAGCTTTTTGAACGGAGGGATGTTTTTCTAATCCGAATTGTAATAAAACCGATGTAATTAAATTATGATCACATAGAAGACTGGCCCATTGTATTGTTTTTGTTTTATTTTTTCGATCGTAAACTTCCGTATGGGCTAAATATTGCCCAGTTGATGAATCTTGATGAGATATGATTTTTTCTATCTCTGATTGCACTTTTTTTGAATCATTAAATTTTATCCCCCAATCTTGTAAGAGCCATAACTGATTCGGTAGATATTGAGGGTGGTCATGACCCTTAACTAAATCCTTCTCCCAATCTGATAAATTTGAAATTAGATGTTGAACGAGAGAATCTTGTAGTAATTTTTTATGTGCATTTTGCACAATAGGATTTTCCAAAGGTAAATCAAGTAAATCAATTAGTGTTCGATAAATTGTAAAAGATTCATTAGAATTAAGCAACTTTTTTCGAGGATCTTTTGCTAACAAAGACAACCATGGAGGTTTTTCTCTTATCATTCGCTCTATTCCAGAAGTTAATTCACCACTAACCATCTTTATTCACATTTTTTTAATTTTAAACTATGATAGTTATATTCATTTATTAACCATTTTGTTTATTCCTAATTTTCTAATTTCTGCAAGTGTATTTTGGATTTCGTTATCGGTATGAATTTTTAATAATGGTTTAAATTTTTTGCATATTTCTTCACATTCAGCACAAGTAGTAAATTCTTTTTTTATCGCACATTTTCTAATTCCACAAAAGGGATTTCCACCATTATTTCTACATCCTGGACATTCTTTTTTTGTAAAAAATCTTATAGTTTTCAAATATCCATTATATTTTAATTTAAAAAAAGGAATCATTTTAACAATTTCATTAAAATTTATATTTTTTAATTTTTCATCTAAAATGTTAGCAGCTTTACTAATTTCTGCCCATTTTTCTCGACATTTATAACAATCGAGCCCGCAATAAGAAATCATAATGTCTTCCATTTTCAATACACTTGTTTTATTTTTTTTTATTAAATAATCCGGAATATTGTTAGAAAATCGAAATAAAATAACTGTTTTTAGCAAGATATTCCAAAATATTCTTCAATTTTATTAAATAATAAATTATCTTTATCAAATTTAAGTTCTTAATACATTGTAGTTAAATATCTTTACCATAGATATATAAATACAGTTCCATTTTTTATACTAATTCGCAATATAACGGACATTTGGTAATTTTCTTGGATGAAATAGATTTCAAAATTCTAAAAATATTAGATAAAAATTGTCGTATTTCAAATAGTAAAATCGCGAATGAGTTAAATTTAACAAATCGAACAGTATCTTCAAGAATTTCTCATATGCTCCAAAGAAAAATTATTGAATATTTTTCAATAGAAATTAATACAAATATTTTGGGTTATCGACATTATATTGGCAGGCTAAAACGAAATATTGATAAAAATGTTAATTTAGTTCTCTTTTCAACAAAATTTAAGGAAATACAGGAGATATATCGAATTTGGGAACAACTTGATGGTTCATTTACATTTAGTTTCTATTCAAAAAGCCCAGAAAATTTGGAGCAAATATTAGAAAAAATCCAAAATATGGGTATGAATATCATTAACTATAACGAAACCCGAATTCATTTATCCTCGGATATTCCATTTTCTAAACTTGACTGGGAAATTATTGCATACTTATATTATAACAGTCGGGTTCCACAAAAAGAGATTTCGCTAAATTTAAAAGTTTCTGATAAGACCATCTTACGGCGTCTAAAAAGGCTAAAAACTATGAAGCTGATACAATTTGTACCCGTTATAAATTTTGAAAGAATTTCTGGATATGTATCAGGTGTTATTTCAATTGTACCAAATATTAATTCTAAAAAATTATATTTGAAATTAAAAAATTCAAAAGATATTAAATATTGGAGAAATACCGGATCAGTTTCACCTTCAATCGTTCTTTTTACTTATGGTAAGAACCTTACTGAAATTTATAATATGAACTCTGTAATTAAAAATCAACCTGAAGTTAAAAAATGTAGTTTAACATTTATTGTAAATAATTGGGGAAATTCAAAGTTTATTTATAATGAAATAAGTAAGAAAATTAGAGAATTTGAAAAGAATTGAAAGAGTGAGGGATAAATCACTATTAAGGATGATTTATCTGTTATTCTTTATTCCATAAATTAAAAAAAAATTACTCTCTCTCTTATTATATTTAAGCCATTTTACTTAAGACGATGAGATTTCTATAACTAATATAATCGCATATATTATTAAATAACAAGAAATTATACAAAAAATTGCCATAATTATCGTAAAGATTATTAATTGTGTTATTTGACTTTTAGGCGTATATGGTGTTGTACTTAATGCTTGAGAATCAATATTGATTTGTGTGTTATCGGCTAAAAATTTATTCAACTTTTGAGCAAATTCAGTAGAATTTTCACTATCGAGATAATTTGTTAAGTATTTTGGTCGTCTAGATTGAAAACATAATGCTAGAAATTGGTATTGAGTAACTCGACTTCTGGGATTAGCCCAGATATTATGAACTTCAAAATGTTTTATTTCAATAAATGGATAAGATTTAGAAAAAATGTGATAATTTCCCCAATGGGATTCATAAATTAATGAACGATTTGGCTCATCAATTTTAAAAATTAAAGTTACTTCTTTTCTTAAAATTCCTATACTCAATGGTATCAATACAGTTAAACCAAAAAAAACATTTAAGACAAATGTAGGTACTATATTGGTTGGATCTGTAAGATCTACCACTATTATTGTATAAATTATCACCAGAATCCAAAATCCGCTCATTATAGAAGAGATTAGCATTGCTTTTTTAGTAGCAGTTTTGATTGGTAATTCATATTTAGGTGTTGATTCCATTATAAATCACTATTAAGGCAATGTTAAAACAATTACAACTGTTACAATACCAATAACTACTATAATACAAGTAATTGCCAAATAAATTGTAATAAATGTTTTTTGAATCTGAGGTGTATATGGTGTTGTACTTAGTGCTGGGAAATCAATATTGATTTGTGTGTTATCGGCTAAAAATTTATTCAACTTTTGAGCAAATTCAGTAGAATTTTCGTTATCCAGAAAATTGGTTAAATATTTTGGTCGTCTTGATTGAAAACATAAAGCTAAAAGTTGGTTTTGAGTTACACCATGCATTGAACGTTTTTTGTTAGCATATACATTATGAACTTCAAATCCCTTTATTTCATTAAGTGGGTAAAATCTAGAAAAAGTCAGAAAATTTCCCCAATGGGATTCATAAATTAATAAACGATTTGGCTCATCAATTTTAAAAATTAACGTTACTTCTCTTCTTAAATATCCAAATATTACAGGCGGGATCACAATTAAACCAAAAAAGATATGTAACCCAATAAAACCGTTTCTATTAATTGGATCGTTAAGATCTGCTCTTGTTAAAGTAAGTACTAACATTAAAATCCAGATGGGACTCATTAATGCAGAAAATAGATATGCCCCTTTGGTGTTTGTCTGTTTTTGTAAATTAAACTCTGATTTAGATTCCATAACACTTTATAGATCATCTCCTTAATAAAGTCATTTGCTATTCAAATAACAACAGTTTATTAGTTAAAAAATATAGTGGTACTTTAGAGGGTTTTGCATAATTAATACATTTTACGTTTTTTCAATTTTATTCCTATCTATTAAAGAAAAATGGGAAATAATAGAATTTTAGAACTTTTAAATTCCGTCCTTGTTTTTCTCAAGCTTTAAATTATCTCAGATT
>JAUWMK010000025.1 GCA_030613185.1 Promethearchaeum sp. | reverse complement strand
CGACTAGAACATTTACGGAATGATATCAAACGCTTAAATTTACACAATATTAAAGTACTACCAATAAAGCTGGAAAGAATCTCAGAGAAAATGCCCGAACTCTTAAGAAAAGCCGATTTTTTGCTGTTTGATCCTCCATGCTCAGCTTTAGGAACCCGCCCAAAATTGTATCTCGAAAAATCCCAGGATATTTTAATGGATTACCCGAAAAATCAACGCAGACTACTAAAAATTGTTGATCAACTTGTAAAACCTGGCGGAATTTTAATGTATAATACATGTACAATTCCGAAAGAAGAAAATGAAGGCATTATTGCCTACGCAATTCAAAAACTTGGATATAAAACAATTCCTCTTGATCAGAAATATAAGAAATTTGGAAAACCTGGTTTAGATTACAATGGACTTGATACAAATGACTTGGAAAATTTACTACGCTTTTATCCCCAATACAGCGAAGGTTCCGGATATTTCATTGCAATGCTGAGGAAAAAAAATCAATGACATAATTATAGATATGATTCAGATTTTTAATCCTGACTGGATAGAAAAAAAAAAATTTTGAACTATTTTTAGAAATAAATCTTATTATCAGTGAAATGTAAATAAAGATTAACATGGAAATTGAACTTCAAATTATTTTCTCCCAGTTCGATGAAAAAATAGGGCCATATCCATATGTATTTTATCCAACAGATATATCTAAATATACACAAAGTAATGTATCAAGCGTTACAATAGATCTTTTCACCTATTCCAAGAAGATTTCCGACGAATTAATAATAATGAGCTTTCCACAAGCCAAAAAGAAGGGACTTATTAAACTTTTAGAATGGAAGGACCCAACTCGCAGAGGCGGAAGAAGAGAAGCCACACTATCTATCCTATTTGAAGAAAAAGATGATTCCATTCTATACAAATATAAAGACGACATTGAAGAACAAATAAAAACATTTTTAGTAGATTTTATGCCACTTGTCCAAAAAAATGAAGACAAAGATATCTTACGATATGAACTTAAAAAATTCCACAAAAATATTCAAGAATTCCTACTTAAATTGGCCTCCCAGGAACTACAATTTGCAGATAGTTCAAAACAATTCCCAAAAACGCAAGAACAATTACCAAAATCAGATTATGCCTTTAAAACAATCATAATTGGAGACCCAGGTGTGGGAAAAACCTCCATGATACTTCAATTTACAGATAAAGCATTCAGAAGGAGTTATATCCCGACTATCGGAGCAAATATAACCGAAAAAGCCATAACTCTTTATGATACATCATTTCAAATGATTCTATGGGACCTTGCAGGGCAATCAAAATTTCAAAAAATCAGATCACTTTATTACAACGGTGCACAATGCGTGATTATAGTGTTCGATTTAACCAAATCCGAATCATTTGAGAATATTAGAGACTGGTATTCCGATGTAAAGAATAATTTCACCAATTTCGATGATATTGAGGTTGCATTGTGCGGAAATAAATGCGATCTTGAAGATGAAATCAAAATTTCCCAAGATGAAGCGTTAAAATTAGCAGCAGAACTGAATATCGGTTATCTTGAAACATCAGCAAGAATTGGCAAAAATATCGATAAAGTTTTTGATGATTTGGTTGATAACATGATCTCAAAGGGTAAAATCAATTTATAACCCAGTTTAAAATTTTTTCCTAACCATTCTTGAACTCTTGATTTTTAATAACTTCTAACAACTTCTAACAACTTTTAGCAATTTTAAGCATCTTTTAGCATCTTTTAGCACCTTTTAGCATTTTTTAACAACTTTTAGTATCTTCAAACAAATTTTACTATTTACGATGGGATTTTGAAAAAAAGCTTTATATACGATCAAACAGAGATTCAAACAACCTAAAATGGTTAAAGAATTTATTTTATACATAGGTGATAATGAATGGAAATTGTAAAATGGTACACTGTAGATGAAATGAAAAGTGCTATTGATGAATACGTAATAAAATTTGATGCTGGCACATTAGAGGGCGCCAAAGATGCAGATTTATTCTTCAAAGCAATTGTAGGTGCAGCATACGCATCTAAAGATTCAGACGATGAAGATAAACAAGAATATTGGGAAAATTTAGAAAGTGATCTCGAAGAATACGAATCTCTTGGATATTTCATTGAGATACGTGGAAGCGATAAAAAATTCATCCTCAAATTCACTCCGGAAAAACAAGAACTCGCTCTTTACTCTGGAGACCATGATCCGACTATGATCCAACCTATCAAACATGTGGTGTGGATGGACTGGACGGAGGCATGCCAATTAAAAATAATGAAAGGTAATCCAAATACTGACGCAGAATTTTTCTCGGGGGACTGCAAAGTTGATGGTAGTCTGAAATTAGCATCGAAACCTCGTGCTTGGATTTATGATTTCTTTGATTTTATTGAGCGCGAAGTGGATTAACGGTTGTTCGATGTAGTTTTTTTTTTTTTACGTTATCTCGGTAATCTTAATCTGTTTTCTAGGCAAACTCTAAATTTTTCATTGAAAATTTTTAGAATGGATCGTTTTTCAATAATGATAGTTCCAAGATATCGTGCACTTCTTTTGTAGCTTCGCCTTTTAGACGTTCCAATTCATGATTAGTAAGAGATTTCGGTAATGTGAGAGGTATAATATTACATGATTTTTTCATATTTTTCATCCCATTGGTCTGATAAATCATTGTCTAAAACCCATTGTGGATAATACATAGGATCAATCTCATGATAAAAATTCGATATTGGATACAATCGATCTACTAAAATTCGAAGTTGATCCTCATACCAAATATTAACAAACCCATTTGGCCATACACGTAGGTGTGAATTACGGAATCTTTCCCAACATAGAAACATTAATGGGTTGCCATGCGAATCTAAAAGAATATTTCCATCGCTATCTACCGACTGTAGAATGACCTCCCCTTCACCAATATAGAACTTTCCAAATGCTTTCGCAATGATTATACATTCCTCACCGGTCAATCCATAATATCTATTATCTTCATCAGGACGATTTACTTGATCCCAAGCTTTTTTAGCAATTTTATCAATGATTTCCTCGATTCCCAAACCATATAGTGCTGGATTGTTCCAAATATGAACAACTTTGGTCATTAAATTAGCCATCAGATAAAAAGTAGCAAAATCCGGATCATAGAAAGGATGTAGTCGATTTGTACGAATATCGTGGATTGAAGCTTCGAATTCAAAATAAACTGTTGTATCTTTAATACCGCTGATGAAAGGAACTCCATCATCCTGTCCTTCTTTTATTTTTCTAACCTTTGTATCCGAATATCCAGGAGCCATATCATTTTTCGTTCCATGTAGCGCGTACGCGAAACTTCTCCCTTTATCCGCAAAAGGCTGAGTACGACCTTCTAACCGCATATCGGTTAAATGAATAACGGTATCCGTATTGAAAGAATCTTGTGAAAGAGTTATGACAAACTGATTTTTCAGCGACACATATCTTGGAACTCCTATAATATCACCTTTTTCGTTTCTAATAAATTCACCAGGGCTAGCCTGAACAAAATTGCCTTCACTATCCATGTAAAACTGGAATGCAAGTTGCTTTCTTAATTCAAATTCGGAATCTCCACGCAATTCGGTCTCTGCACCTGTAAACCCAAGCTGAGGAAAAGAAATCTTTAAATCTCCAGCTAACGCACCAATAAATAATTCAGGTCCTCGAGCACCATTTATAAATTCCCATTCCATAACGGATATATCCCCTGCCAAATATTTTTCTCTCAGAAGAACTATAGGGGAAACCAATGAAGTGGCTGCGAGCCTCCAGATAAACCCTTCCATATCTCCTCCTGTCCATAATGCGTCAGGTCCAACCGTTTTAGAAACAATCATTCTTCTGAAACTCTCAAAATTTTCTTCAAAAGTCGAAAAACATTGTCCATTTATAAGTTTCTCTAAGAAATTTTCAAACAAATCATTTTCTTGTGCGGTCATAATCGTACTATCTTCAGTTTCAAATAAAGTAGTAATTCTATTATATGGCATGAATACATAACCGCCTTCAAATGTACCTGGGATAGTAGAGTGAAGTACTGCATCCATAATATGCATAAAAGCTACCATGTGTTGATGACCGATTGTTAAATGTGTCGGATTAACATTTTCAGGAGACATATAAACCGATACCCCCGAAAGTTCTTTAGCTTTGTTTATCATTGCAATCAATCTATTTTTGATACGCTGATCTGTTTTGAATGGAAAAATTGATTCACTAGATTGTCCCGTACCAATAGAATGAATCTTCCAATGACCGACAGCACCATCTTCGACAGTTAAAAGATCTGAAACGACATATAATGTAGCAAAATTATTCGCTAAATCGGGATTATATTTGTATATGGTGTTTAGGGCCTTCATTATTATACCATATTTTGTAGAAAGCGTAATATGACTAGTTAAGCCGGTATCCAAACTCCTAATACTTTTGCCGATTTTAGCATGCGAAATCACTCCTGTCATTAATGAATAAGTCTTAGTTAATAGACGCTCACTTTCATATACTCGGGGATGATTAGGATCAGTCTCTGGTAGAGATAGATCATACTTCTTTTGTAATATTTTTATTTGAGAATGGTCAAATATTTCTAACGTACCATCTTGGAATTGCTGATTTTCAATAGTTCTTTCAGATTCTGTACCTCTCGCCCTATAATATAAAATTAAATCTGCATCTGACATATCTTCGGAAAATATGTATACATTATCTCCAGAAGTTTGAGAAGCTCCCTCAAGAAATCTTTTTAAAGATTTTGCCCAAATAAAGATCTTCATTAAATCACTTTTGCGCATTTGACCGTTATGAAGAAGAGTTGCTAAACTGGGATCGCCATTTACTCTGACATCTAGAAGTGGATTTGATTCAAAAGCCACATTTCCAAACGGTCGAAATCTTCCTTCTTCTGTAAATCGCGGAATCCTGTTTAGCTCCCTAATAGTTAAATTGCTCATTATATCTTGCAAAACACGATAAATATCAACACGAGCTAAAAATTTATCGCGGTTATTTTTAAAATTTTTATCTATATACGTTGGGTCCACAAATGTAACATTATCTGCTGACAGCACTTCTGCTAAAGTTATGGATAAACCAGCGGTCTCAGAGATCATTTCACAGTTCAAATATACAGATCCATCATCAAAATATTCCAAAATTCCAACACTTTTAATAACTCGCCTAAAGTACATATATTTATCTTCTGGAACACCGAATTTTTCCTTGTTTACTTCATTCGAAAGAAAAACCGAAACAGATTCACCAGCCATAACACTTTCCCACATCCTTCCGAATTCATGTCTAATCTCAATATCCAATTTGGAAAATTTCTCGATAACCATATGTTCCGCAAGATTATTCACGATATTAATCAAATTCATCTTAACACCCATTCTCTCGTTGATGAAGTTATTTAACGAATGCAAGGCCAAAGGGTTGGTCCCTAATTTCATCAGCATAAAGATGATATTTTTGGCCCGAAGTTTGATTTTTACGTCGTTAACGGTTTGAGCCATGAACAGATTCTTTATGCTGGTAATAGTTGATAAACCTGCACCCACAAGCCCGATAACATGAATGAACGGGAATTCCAATTTTTTTCTGAGAGATACAGTGGTTATTGGATCCAAAATTTGGATGAGTTTTGATGCCATTTTCTTGTTTATATTATGCAAAAACAGCTATTTAATTACTAAATCCCATGGAGTTTTTTAAATTATGGACTTTTAGGTTTTTAATCTATAATCATAAATAGATGTACTAAATTACTTAATTTTATTACGACAGAATTTATATATAAATTGAGAATGAAATTAAAGTTTGATTCTTGTTCCTTAATTGAAGCACAAAAATTGGATATAATCCCACTGATAAACTCAATATATGGAACAATTTATATAACACCTCAAGTGCATAAGGAATCTATTAAAGATAATATACATTCAGAAATAACCTCTAAACTTAAAAAACATCTAAATCAACAAAACATTATTAATATCAAGGCAAATGGAATTCTCCTATCCAATCTTGGTCGTGGTGAAGCAGAAACAATTGCAGAGGTAAAAAATGAGAGTGAAAACGGCGAAATGGCAGTATACATTTCGGAAGATAAAAAATCATTACGGGAAGCACTAAAAATGAATCAAAGAGTCCTAGGACTGGAAATGATTTTAGTTGAAGCATGTTTAAGAAATTACATAACAGAACGAGAATTTAAAGAGAAAATTTATGAATTCGATTCATTTCACAAATTAAATCTAATTCGAATATCTGAATTATTTGAATATGTCAGGTTGTTTAAATCGAAAAATAGAAGAACAGAAAAACAAAAGAATAAAAAAATAAAAAAATAAAAAATTACATTGGAAGTTTAAAAATGATAACAATAAGCACACGTTTAGATGAAAAAATACTATCAAAAATTGAGAAACTTGCAAATAAGATGAATTTACAGCGGAGTGCCTTAATTCGTAAATTTATTCTTGATGGATTGCAAGAAGAAAACCTTAAAGAGAACATTTCCTTGGTAGTGCAAGGAGAGATGTCTATCGGCCAAGCAGTTGAAGATTCTCAAGTTACCTATTATAAATTTCTTAAAGTTGCTCGATTGTTGAATGCTGAAATCGGGCTTGATGAAACAACGCTCAACCAAGAGTTTAAAGTAATTGAAGAGCATCTATACACAGAAAAAATTAAATAATAGATATAAATCGAAAGTGGAAGAAGAAAAAGAGAGAAAGAAATAAAATAAAGGAAAAAAAGGGTTATATCAATTTCCGTCCGCAATTGGAACAGAACATCGAGTTTTTATCCTGTAATTCTAGGCCGCAATAAGGGCAGAATCCCTCACCTTGTGGTTTCATTGTCGTATTCCCATATGGTGCATTTCCGTATGATGCATCTTCGTATGATGTGTTTCCCATATATCTTGAATTCAGGCTTGGATTAGTTGTAGATGGGCCAACTTGTTGAAAAGTGTTACTGCCCGATGATTGCTGGGAAGCAGAACCTTGAGATAATTGATATTTTCCATATCCTTCGAAGAATCCGACCATATTTTTACCCACTTTCATAAATCCGATCAGATATAGAATCGTTCCAACATTACCGGCAAAAATTGATACTATACGCCCAATTTTCATAAAGTTAGTTCCTTCAGCAATATATCCAGCAAATGGATTTTGATAATTTGCCATTTTAATTGCTTGGCCCCATCTATCAAAAGCTAAAACGGAAAGAACTTGTAGAACAATCGACGTTAAAGCTATAACAAAAACTATAAAAAGAAATCCAAATATTAAACGGATAAAAGCCATAAATTCGCTTTCAGTCGTAATTTCCATCAAAGACCCTACACTAAAGAGAAGGAGAAGCATGGCAGGCAATATTATAATCGAAATAACTAATGATATAATCATTCCCCATAATTCCATCTTGTATGCTTTTTGAAGATCTATATCATTAGTATATTCCCCAATCTTTTTTAGTTGCATTAAGTATTGGATGAATGTTACAAATTTATATAGGCTAATTGCGAGTGTTATTAGGGCGAAAAATAATAAAATTCCCCCCATTCCAATAAGTATCGCATAAGGATCATCAAATGTTTGAGATTCCATAGAAACCATCATTGGGCCCATGAAAATAGCTTGAATTATGAAATTTCCTAAGAAACTTGCTGCCAATGAAATCCATGAAGCAATTGCGTATTTATTCATAGATTTACCAAGTAAAGAGAAATCTTTCCAATATTGAAAATATACGGTGTTAATGTTTGACGCCATATGATAATATAATCAACAATATTGTAATATATATTTATGGATAAAATGATGAAATTGGATTTTGTGTGATAAAAGCACTAATAATTATTTTATTAAACAAAAGCGGAGATTATATAAGGGTTAACTAAGAGATTAAATAAGAAAACAACTAAGAAATTAATTTTGATATTAAAAATTTAAATAATAAAATTAATATTAAGGGAAATTGTTTCATACACAAAATAAAAAGAAGATATACAATAATGCCATTAAAATGCTTATTAATTAGTGATGATAGCGGAATTCCCTTCTATTCACGTGAATTTAATTTTGAGGGTATTGATGCAACCCTATTAAGTGGATTACTCTCCGCTGTTGGAACCATAGGAAAAACACTATTCAGACAGGACATTGCAACAATTACGTTCGGTGCAAGTATTCAAACAAAAAATTCAAGTAAAATTATTGTGATAAGTAAAGAATTTTTTGCTATCAAAAAGCAGATTTTCTTTGTGTTTTTCTATCATGGAGAACATAATATGAAACAATTACGGCAACTGGCAACTACAATTTTCATGGATTCGAAACAATCCTTTAGAAATAGGACTCCCGAAACCCTACAACTTCGCAAAGATATAGATAAAATCATTGAACTCAAATTTGATGGTTTAAAAGGATGGTAATAGGTAATATGGTTTTTTTAAAAATCTTCTTCAGATTCTTCTTCTAATAGGTTGAATTGTCTTAATAGATCTTTAACTGTAGTAGACGATTTTAGAACCATTTCATTTTCACCCAATTGTGTGTTATCAAGGATTTGATCGCCAAATTCAACAAAAGCTTTAATTGCTGCAACATTAAATTCATTTACTTGCGTTTGGGTTTTTTCGATGAATTCACGTCCGGATTCACCGAATACATTTTCTGTAAAATCCAAAAAAGCCTCGTTTAATTTTTCCAATGTATTTTTTTTCTCATTTTCTTCTGCCATCTTTATTTTCTCCGATACATTCATGAAAATATTTATGAAAGCTTTAAGAACAAAAATAAAAAGTTAAAATCATTTAAATGATTTATTGATAGATTTATAAATAGCTTTCTCAGTTCGAGTAAATTAATTTTTGAATCGGTGGAAATATGGCAGTCTTTATTGTATTATTTATGCAGATCATAGTGTATAGTTCGTTAGTGATAATAATAATTGCACTATTAACAAAAGGAATTCAATCCATGATAATCAATTTTACGAATCGAGAAAAAATGAAAACAAATCATGGTTTTGAATCTACTTATAGTGAACCTTTAAATTTGGTAATAATGGCAGTTATACTTTCAATGGTTATTTTTCTGATTAATATTCGGGTTGGATTTCAGTGGACACTTAGAAAACAAGATCAACCTGCAATTATTTTAGCATCAATTCCTATTGCTTATGTGATAATTGGCATATTTGTGAATATTATTCAATATTTTCGTGGAGCAAAAAAACTCAAAAAAACTAGCGATCCTATTGTAAATACTCTTGAAATATCGGGAGAAATAAAGCAAAAAATCGATTATCGTAGGAAATTTTGGCATGTTTTTGTTTTTATATTGGTTATTTCATTTTTACTTCTGATTAGACAATATTTAGTATCTCAAATTAACGGTAATTTATGGGTAGAACATTATCAACAACTTTTAGATGGTTTTTTCAATTACACAGATGGAACCCGATTTATAGACAATATTTTTATCAGAAAAACACCTCCTATGGGGCAGAGCACAATAATCATTTTTATGTACGGTATGGTTATATTTATGTTCACCATCGAACTTACTCGATTATATGGTTCTATATTTTTTCTATTTCAAAAAAAAGTTCAATCGATTATGCGAAAAAAGGAACTGAACACTTTTGGATCTTATACCCATTTTGCAACGGGTTTTCTTTTTGCAGCTTGGATTTTGCCTCCGTTTCCATTTTTAGCTGCAATGTGTTTGGGATCTTTTGCGGATCCGATCGCAAGTATAATTGGGATGAAATTTGGACATAAAAGATATTCTTGGAATGGAAAATCGATCGAAGGTACTATAGCGGGGATGATAATGGCATTTGGCACCATGATATTATTTGTAGGATGGATCTATGCATTAACTGGAAGCATAGTTTTTGCAATCATTGATTTAATTACGCCAAAGCCTTTGAAAATTTCTGATAATATTTTAATGCCAATCGTGATTTCCCTTATTTTCGTACTTTTAACAGCTTTGGGAATTCCTTATATTCCATTAATTCATTTTTAAATTATCAAGCAATATTACATAATCTTTTTTATAGCAAAAACAATAGAAAATTAGAGGTTTATTTCATGGATATTTGGGATTGGGAATTAGAGTTTGAACACGTCATTTATTTATTTGTTGCATCAATAACATGGCTCAGTTTATCCGTCTGGAGTAATATTGCATTAAATTTACTTTATGATCAACTTCTCCCTGCAGCTATTCACACTTTTACAGTTATTTGTTTTTGGATTGGAGGTGGGGGTATTATTTTTGGAATAATTTTGTTAGTAATAACCGCTTCTGATTAATTAAGTCAAATATTTTTAGAAATGTGTGAATTTTATGAATCATAAAGATTTTTTAGGTTTAATTCAAACATCTGAAAATTATATAGAAAGGAATTCTGATGATCTTTTCCAAATCTGTCTTGAAGAATTACAATTAAAATTAGCTAAAAGAGATCTATTTGAATTATTAAAGATTGAATTTGTTCCGATTTATTTGCAATTAATGAAAATTTTTCAAAAAAAGAAAGATACGGTAGTATTAGGGATTGCAGGAGTCAACGGTTCAGGAAAAACTACCTTAGCTAGATTTTTATCCTTACTTCTTCAAAAGGAAGGTTATTATCCAATTAATTTTTCCATGGATGATTTATATCCAACGAAAGAAGAAAGGTTAGAAATCGCAAGTGATATCGATCTTTCTTTAGAGACACGCTTAATGTATGATAATAAGCTCGTGAAGAGAATTTTCAAATCATTGCAAACCTGGGAGAATTCAATATCAATTCCAAAATTTGATAAAAGCATAGATGATAGATTTCCAGAAAATAAATGGCAGATTGTAGAGAAAAAACCTGATTTTGTTATAATTGAAGGTGTTTTCACATTTGCACAACCAATTTCCGCAGAGAATTTATCTAAAATGGATCAATACATTAATTCTAAAGTGAAGGAATTAAGTGATTCATATATTTTTATGGATTTTAAAATTGCTCTACTAGCAGAGTCAGTCGAAAATGTTATTCAATTTCGTAAACAACAAGAAATCGAACTCAGAAAAGAAAAGGGGAATAATCTTGGAATGACATCACATGAGGTTGAAAGATTTATACTCTATTTTAAAAAGTACCTTAAACGATATACTTGGCCTTTAGAGAATAATCCAATTATTGATTTTATTTATATTTTTAATGCTAAAAGAAAAATCACCAAGATTTTATCCCCTAAATTTAATTTTGGTTATTAATTATCACAGAAATCTTCTTGAAACATACAATTTTTTAATAAATCTTGAGCTTCAGGAGAAGATTCAATAATTTTCTTTTCTTTATCTTTTATTATCTTTCGATCAATACTCAAATGTTTTACTTTTTTACGGGCTCGAAACACCATAATAATCCCCCAAGTCACGAGAAGACCTATAAAAATATAAAGTATAATATTCATCCACAACGCAGCTGCAATTTGAAACGAACTTGAAAAGTAAATAATGCTTGTTGGGGGGCCGATTAAGATTAATGCTAATCCGGTTCTAAATTCTGCTAAAGCAGTTCGTTCCTCAGCAAGAAAATTTCTTTCTAAAGCAAGCAGTGTCCGCATTCTAGACAACATCAATGATTCGTCTTCTTTTTCAGTCATCCAAATTCACATCCATCTTCAATTATATATATGAATTATTGTTTCTATTTTTTTCCATGAAATATTAATCAATTTATTAAAAAACCAATGTAAATAAATAAGAATTGTATTTTACATGTTTCATCCAAAATCATTCCGAGATCTTTTTGCTGAAAAATCTCAAAATTCTTTTATTTTAACGGGAAATGAAGCTTATGCCCGAGGGCTATATGAAGCAGGAGCTCAATTCTTAGCAACTTATCCAGGAACACCGACTTCAGAAATAGGAGATATATGGGAAAAATTCGCGCGTACAAATAAGTTAGTTAATTTCGATCTGTCTCTAAATGAAACTATTGCCTTTGAAGCAGCTGTAGGGGCAAGTTGGAGCGGAGTACGAGCGGCTGTTTCGTTTAAACATCTTGGTATGAATTTAATTGCTGACGCGCTTCATTCCGTTATGTATTCGGGAATAGATGGAAAAAGAAAAGCGGGATTAGTAATAATTTGTGGTGGAGACCCTGAAATTTCCTCTTCAACTAATGCTGAAGATGTAAGACTTTTCTCTTTTCACTCAAAACTTCCTATTTTGGAGCCATCTTCTGTTCAAGAATGCAAAGAATTTGTCAAATTAGCCTTTGAATTATCAGAAACTTGGAATCTTCCAGTTCTTATATATTCTCCCAGTAGATTACATCATGCATCTGGAATAGTGAATCTTCATAGCCCCGATCATAAGCTAAAAACTGATTCTGAGCTATTTTTCAAGAAAGATTTTGATAAATATCTGAATGCAATTCATTGGGCAAGAAAACACCAAAAAGATTTAAACTCACAGATTTTGCAAATTAAAGAAGAAAGCCTTTCTAAAGAGAGTTTTGAAGATTTTTATATGAAAAAAGGAAGTGCAAATACAAAATTACATAAACTAAATCAAATTTCAAATAGTTCTAATAAACAACCAATTAAAACAGAATCAAAAAATGTTGGAATAATAACAAGCGGAATATCTTGGGCTTATATTGAAGAACTTTGTACCAACCTAAAGACAGATATTCCTCGATTAAGAATCAAATTAACTTATCCAGTAATAAAAGCCCCAATTTTAGAATATATTAAAGAATTTGATTTAGATTTCTTGATAATTGTAGAAGAACAAGAATCATTTTTAGAACTTCAAATCAAAGATATACTCTATGATAATGGTTTACTAATTCCAATTCTTGGAAAACAGATATTTCCAGAAGATGGGGCATTATCTCTTGATATTATTGCACATGCATTAGGAAATATTATTAAAATAAATAATGAAACATTTTACTTTAAGGAATTTAATCAATACATTAAGAAAGTCCCTAAGGAAATTGTTGAATTACAAAAAAACCTCCCTATTAGAGAACCTACATTTTGCCCAGGATGCTCTCATCGTAATGTTTTTTATGCACTAAGAAAAGCTGTTGATAAATACCAAAAAGAATCTGGCCGTGAACCAATCTTTGGCGGAGATATTGGTTGTTATACACTAGGTATGTCCAAACCTTATAGCACTATGGATTGGTTAATATGTATGGGTGCAGGAGTTGGTATTGCAAATGGAGTAGCTAGGGTTGTAAATCTAGAAAAACAACATATTATTGCGATGATAGGGGATAGCACCTTTTTTCATACTGGGATCCAACCGATATACAACCTTGCAAAAGATAATTCAAATGTTTTAGTTTTAATTTTAGATAATTATTTCTGTTCGATGACAGGGCATCAAATATCACCATCTACTCCAGCAGATTTACTCCAATTGGAAAATGAACAAGGCAAAAATTATCATAACTTTTCGATCTTGGAAATTTTAAAGACAATGGGAGAATTTCCTATTGAAATCATGGATGGTTATTCTATTAATCAAATGAATTCACAATTTCAAGAATTATTCACTAAATCAGGATTAAAATTCGCTTTGGTTAATGCAGAATGTGCTTTAAATAAAAGTAGACGGCTAAAAAGAAGTAAGAAACCTGAAGAAAAACAATATCCTCAATATATTGTGCAAATTGAAGATACGTGCACTAAATGTAATGAATGTTTTGAGAAACTTGGTTGTACTGCTATTCAAGAATACGGAGATATTTATCAAATTGATAACTCACGTTGCATTGGTGAAAATTGTTTAAGCTGTTTAGAAATCTGTCCTGTAAGTGCTATTGTTAAGAAGAAAAGGGAGGAACAGAAGTAATGATTAAAGATGGCTTTTACAACATAATGATAGTTGGTGTTGGTGGACAAGGTGTGATGACAATGGGAAAATTTTTCCGTGAATATGCCATGCGTTTATCTCATCTAAAAAGTTTAATCTCAATTGAAAATCGTGGCGTTTCTCAGCGCGAAGGTTCTACATACTGCTTAGTTCGTTATTTTCTTAAAACAGATAAATTAGATACCCAAGAAAACTCTCAATTTATTGCACCAGTCCCGTCAAACCAAAGTATTAATTTAATGATAGCTCTTGAACCATTAGAAATGATAAGAAATCTTCAATATATTCATCCTAATGCCACCCTTTTTATTAATAACTTCCCTATTATTCCAAAAAGCAGTATAACAAATAAAGAAATAAAATATCCTGATATAGATTCAGCGATTGTAAAAATCCAGACATTTTATCCAGATATAATTTTAAATATAAAAAACTATACCAAAATCGCACTTAATAAGAAAGGAAATTCAATTTATGCCAATAATTTAATACTCAAAGATATTTCAGAAGAATTCCTAAATATCTTTAATAAAGATTTATTTGAAGAAATTTTGAATGATTTCTTTAAAAAATATAATTAAAAGAAAAAAATCTCTTTCATCGATAATTTTACTGATTAAAAATTCAAAAAAGTTAATTTTTTTTTTTTTTGTGATCAAAATACTTTTCTTCTAGATTTTTTATAATTATTATGCATAAAAATGTACTCAAGATATTTAAGTGGAAATTTAAAAAAAAGCAGTGCTATTATTGTATTACTTATTTTTATGATGCTATTTAATTTGAATGATTATTCTCTTGATTTTCTAGCAAATAATCAAAATCCAGATCAAAATCTATATTTCTTAAATAATGTTAATTTTCCAAAAACTTCCAATTCAGACTATTCATCAAACAGTTCTGGAACGGGAACCGATGTAAACATTACCCTTTTACAGTCTTACAAGAATGATACTGTATTATTTATGAATTCTTCTAAATCCAATAATCTATCGGCTGTTGTAATAACACCCACGAATCAAATGTTTAATACAACTTCTAGTAACATATCCATCAGTCAATTAAATGCATATAATAACACATACAAAATACAAGAAGATCAACATAGTTTAACTGAACAAGAGATTATTGAAAATACTGCTGTGGCATCATCATTTCAAGTACCATCAACTTGTTATTTCTCAGAAGTTATCCCATATTTTAACATTACGACTGAAGGTAATCTGTCAATAATGATCTCCAATTCAACATGGAATGCAACACATGAGCGCCCTGATGTTGGTAATTATAAAAGTGATGTGATTTTTACTGAAATTCTCACAAATACAAGTCAATTTAGTTATATGACATTTACTACTGAACAAACTCTTTTAGACATTTCAAACACTGATAATAATACATTTTTCGTAATTTTTTATGTTCCTGAAGATAATTTAGGAGAGTTTCAATGGGCACGAGCAGGTGTTGGAAATTCTATTGTAAATGAATCATTTTCATATGAAAAAGAAGGAAATAACGATTGGGATTATATTCCTCATGATGATGAAGTTAATTCCTCAGATTTTTGTTTTAATTATACAATTTCTCCATTAAATTCGACACCCAATCCAAATCAAATTAATTTAAAGGTAAATCAATCAGATATCCAGACATGGAATAATACAGAAAATAAAGGAAACTGGATTAGTGATGAAATCTGGAATGGCGGAGATTCAGCTCGACTCAATTTCTCATTTAGTTGTAGTTGGCCTAATACTACTTGGAATATTAATAATATTGAAATTCAATATGCATTAAGGACTGAAAAAAATCAAAGTAAGTTTTTTATTCCTAATTCAGATTCATTGGTATATTGGAATGTTGAATATAAGGCAGAACAATTTAATACTTCTGTATTTAGCGATTTTAAAATTAATTATAGTGTTCCAATATCATGGAATCCAATTGATGCATATAGAGATGATATAACCAACAAAGTAAATTTTACATATGTAATAATAAGCGAATCTGAGAAAATCGTCCAAATTGATATTCCATCTTCTTTTGGAAATAACACTTGGTTTCTTAATCTAACTAGTACAAACCTAAAAAGTAATATAAAACTCCTGAAAGATGGAATTGAAACGAATTCCGCATATTTTGAAGATATAATTACCCTCAATGTATCATTTAGTGAAGAAATTTCAGGAGATGTTTATCTTGAAATTTTTTATCCTAATGGAACAATTTTGAATAACATTCAAAAGGAAACTGTGAATAATAATGATTATATTACTTTTGACCCATGGAATCTAAGTGAAGATGTAGGTTGTAATAATGGCACCTATAAAATTCAAGTTAAATGGAATAATTCGCTAGATAAAGCGATTTTAGATGAAATTTATTTAGAAATTAATGAAAATTTAAATAATCCAAGCAGTTTTAATTGGATTTGGATTATTCCAATAATTTTTGCAATTACAATACCTATATTAGCGTATGTTTTATTAAAAAGAAAGAAAATAGAAATCATTACTCCAATTGGGCATATACCTGATGATTTTGAAAAATTTAAAAACTTGATTAATGACGAGCAAAATATTCGAATGGTATTCATTATCCATAAAGAAACATCTGTATTACTTAGCAAAAAATTATACGGATTAAAAGATGAATCGGCTAAGAGTGATTTAATTTCAGGATTTTTAAGCGCACTTTCTGGATGGGGTCAAGAAGTGAATAAAAGTGCAGATGCTGATGGTTTAAGACTTCTTGTTTGGAATAATTTCAGTATATTACTCTCACATGGTGAATATATAACCACAGCGATTGTTAGCGATTCTTCAATAAAATCAGATGAAATGAAAGAAAGAATAAATTTATTATTGAAATCATTTGAAGATTGTTACGGCGAAGGAATAAAAGACTTTTCAGGAAAAATTAAACAATTCGAAGAATTTGCTTTTGAAATTGATGATACTCTTAAAACTTATCATCAAAATGTATGTAAAATTAATTACGATGAATTGGAAAAATTTGAAATATCGAAATCTATCAAAAAATTCTTTCAAAATATTTCCTACGTTCAAAATGATTTCTTTATTATTGATTTAATTCAAGACATTACTGACCAAAAATTATTCAAGAATTCAATTAATGCATACAAGTTACTCTATGATCTTTTAAAAGATGGAATTATTTATCCTGATTTAACCTAACACTTTTCTTCAAAATGAAATTTTTTTAATTTATTTTATTACTTTGAATTTTTAATATTATTGTGAAGAATAGTAATTTTCAAAGTG
Organism: Promethearchaeum sp.; assembly: GCA_030613185.1. Taxonomy (GTDB): domain Archaea; phylum Asgardarchaeota; class Lokiarchaeia; order Sigyniarchaeales; family Promethearchaeaceae; genus Promethearchaeum. The sequence goes on along the minus strand of JAUWMK010000025.1, from coordinate 5,309 downwards.
AATAAAATGAAAAATTTAATAAAAACTAAAATATCTAAAGGATACCAAACAGTTGTTCCTGCTGAAGTCCGCTCTAAATTTAATAGTGAACCAGGAGATGAAGTAATTTGGTCAATTATTGGGGAAGATGTGTTTATAAGAATTAAAAAAAGGGCAAATATAGATCCTATCAAAGAATTAATTGGTCAATTTTCAACAAAAGAAAGTGATGATTCAACAAATTCTTTGGATGAAATAGTAAGTGAACCTTAATATGCTTTTTTTTGTAGATTCTGGAGTTTGGATTGCGGCTTTTAACAAGAAAGATAAACATCATAAAGCTGCGAGTAAAATTATTAATCAATTACTTGATGACCAAATTGATAAGGCATATATTTCTGATTATGTTTTTGACGAGGTTACAACGTATATAAAGAAGAAAATTAGCCCAGAAGCTTCAATTCTTGTTGCTGAAGCCATGTTAGATTCACAAAATATTGAAATTATCTTTATGGATGAGAAAATATTTAATGCTTCATATCATATCTTCAAGATGTATGATCGTCTTAGTTTCACAGACGCTAGTATAGTCGTTATAATGAAAAACAGAAAAATTAAACTTTTATATTCGTTTGATTCAGGTTTTGATAGTGTTAAAGAGATTCAACGTTTAAATATTGTATAGGAAATCTTACACTTCATGGGTTCATTTTGAAACAATTTTGGTAAAAATCCGAATCTGTGGCACCTTCGGTAGAAAAAATCAAAATATTGCTATTTTCATTTAAATTGAATTGGTTTCTAAATAATTTTCCATTATTTTGTTCTGTAATTTCCAAAAGTCCCCCCAATCCAGAAGCCCCGGTTTCACCAGAAATTATTCCTTCATTTGCAAATGCTTTCATTCCTTTAATCGCAAAATCATTGCTAACTTCAATAAAACCATCTATTCCAGCTAATATAATTGGCCATGATATTTTAGAAATAGTCCCACAGTTCATTCCTGCCATAATGGAATTATAAGGACCATTAATCGTTACAATTTTTCCCGCTTTGACAGATTCCTTAGCACATGCTACCCCTAATGGTTCGATTCCTAAAATTATTGGACTTCCATTACAATTTTCATGTTTATAGAATTCTATAATGGCTGACGCTAGACTCCCCACTCCAATTTGAATTAAAATCAAATCTATTTTAGAATTAGATATTTGTTTTTCAATTTCCCAACATAGAGTAGAATATCCTTCAATAATCCATTTGGGAATTTTTTCATAATTTTCATAGGCTATATCTTGAATAACCCAATTAAATTTGGATTCATATTTTGCAGCTTCTTGAACAGCCAAGTCATAATCTCCATTGACAATAGTAACTTGCGCTCCTTCAGAGGTTATTGCATTAATTCTTACTTCTTTAGATCCTACAGGCATGAAGATTTTTGCATTCCACCCATACAATTTAGCAATCCTAGCGACAGCGCGACCATGGTTTCCATCTGTTGCGGTTATTAAAGTGATTGGAGGTAATTTTTTAATTTTTTTCCTAAAATCTGAAAAATTTTCATATTTTTCAAAATGTATTTTGAATTTTTCTTCTATTTTACGATATACTGCCCAAGATGCCCCAAGAATTTTAAAAGCAGGAAGTTCTAAACGATTCGATTCATCTTTTACCCAGATATTTCCAATTTTAAGATTATTTGCTAATTTTTCTAATGAAATTAAAGGGGATATTTTATATCCAATGAGTTTTTGATGAAAAAAGAATGGATCTTGAGATGGTTTTTTTAAGTTCAATTTTCCTTTAGCGGCTTTATTTAGATAGAAATTTTTGATTATTCAGATCACCTAAAATTGATAAGTTTTTTTCCCATAATCTTCAAAATGAAGACTTTTAATCAGGTTGTAAGATGGCAAATTTTTTTCGTAGACTTCACATCGTAGTTCTTTAAAACTAAATTTATTTCTAAAGTAATCCCATGATGCAATCCCCAAATATCGCGCAATTCCTTGACGTTGCCATCTAGGATCTGTCCCTAATCCAGCAATAAATCCAATATCTCGATCATGATCCTCTCTTTCTATATCGATTATAATAAATCCTACATCTTCACTTGACTTTGAAGCAATTAAAACTACAGTTGTTTTATTCTTTAAAATCTCTCGAAACTGGTCAATTGTTGCGGGACTCCATGGATCGGCTCCTCTCATGAATGAGCGATTATATAATTTAACAAAAATTGGGAGATCATTTTCATCACATTTTCTAATTGAAATTCCACTTAAACGGTATTCTTCTAATTCTTTTAAAAATTCTTGAGAGATTTTTTCGATGTTTAATCTCATTTGAATATATATGTAATCTTTAGGCACGTATTCTTTCTTTTGGGGTTCTTTGTATTCATCTGGAAAAAAGATTCTTCTTAATTTGCCTTGGAATTCACTTTTTTCATTATTTAATGCTTCCTTTTTCATCTTAGTAGCTTTAGAATCCAGACTTTTGGATGAATAATATTCTTCTCTATCATTATCACTTAGTAAATCTATAGAATCCCAATAATGTTCATCAACTTTTCCGGTAGTCTTTTTCTTCTTTTTTGCCAAATTAAACACCCGATACAATTATTGGAAGGTAAGACCCAATTTTTCCTAACATCCTCAAAGTTGCATATTTATCATAATGTGTTGGTTCATTATTTATAAAAATTAGTGTAGCTCCTGCTTTTTTTGCTATAAGAGGAATTTGATTTGCAGGATAAACTGCCAAATATGACCCCAAAATTAACATAACATCACATTTTTCAGCCCAAAAAATCGCAGTTTTCATGATATCTTGAGCCAAAGGTTCGTTAAATAATACAACATCTGTTTTAATTCTCCCACCACAATAAGGACAAACAGGAATTTCTTCACTTTTTTTTAGATTTTTATTGATGTACTTTCTGGATATCGGTTTTTTGCAATCCATGCAGTAGGCTTTCTGGGCATTTCCGTGTAATTCAATGATTGGAATTTTTGATCCAGCATTTTGTTGCAGATTATCCATATTTTGTGTAATGATGGCTTTTAGTTTCCCTTTTTTTTCTAATTTTACTAAAGATTTATGCCCATTATTTGGTTTTGCGTTAAGGAAAATTTTTCCTATTTTTCTTTCCAATTCCCAATAATATTCCGGGTTTTTTAAAAATACATTGTAATCAGCGTATTTCTCAGGATCAAATTGACTCCATAATCCCCCTGGTGAGCGAAAATCCGGAATTCCGCTTGCAGTACTAAGACCTGCTCCACAAAAAGCAATAATATTTTTGGAATTTTTAATAATATCAATAGCTAAACTAGTTTGGGGATCGAACCAATGTGACATATTTAAATCAATATTTATTCATTTTTTTATTTTCTGAAAAATAGGAAAAAAAACATGAGTGATGTGATTATAGGAATAAATCCTGCAAGAATTGATCCTTTCCTTAATTTTCGGTAAAAAGAAACTTGTTCAGGTCTGATATAAACTACATTCATATTAATTAATATCTTCTGAAGAAATTTTGGTGGTTTAAATAATTGATAGCCACATAATTTCTTATTAATTCGTTCTAATTCAAGATCTTTGACTCTAAGCATAGAAAAGATGAGATACACTATACCTATACAATTCAAAGTTAACAATATATCCAGAGTTAACATAATCGGAGATGATACTCCCATGGATGATTCTGTTCCAAAAAATAAATATGACACAAAAACCATTAAAAATGGAAAGATAAATGGCACAAATAGAATAAATCTGTTAGATAAAACGATATTATTATCAGCATCCCTTGTAATTTTTCTTTTCTTATCGCTGGCAATAATTTCTTCGTTATTAGTAGTTTCTTTTTTAATAAGAGATGATGGAAAATATGCGCTTTTTATCGAGGAAAGCATTTGGTTTAGATTAACAAGATGTAAATTGTTTTCATCATTTTTTTCCTTGAATTGAATGCGATACGGCTTCTTTGAAATATGGTGTTGTAGAACAAAAAAAGAAGCATTCTTTCCTGGGAGAAATTGAATATCAAATTTTAGACAATCCTTAATTAAGAACGTCTTTGAATACCATGTTATTTTAATTCGTATGGTTTTTATTATCAAATTTCCTGTTTTGGGTGAAAAAATGAATTTTTTTTCCACTTTCCAGAATAAAATACCAATTATAATACAAAAAATGCCTAAAAACGTGAATATTTTCATTTGAGGGAGATCACCCTTAATTAGAAAGGCGGGTAAAACAATTAAAATCAACAAAAATAATCCGATATAAACCATATTATGAAAATCTGTCTTTACTGAAAAGCAATAAACTCTTTCTTCTTTACTCATTTAATACCAAACCGTTTTCTTAGTTCAATGAAAGAACGATAAAATTAAAGATTTTTGAAAAAATATAAATTTAGTTTAATTTAAACCAATAAAAAGCAAAATAATCTCCCAATTTGATATTACCGAAAATAAATTTCAATTTTTTTTCCCCAGTCATTAGTAGTTAATAGATGATTATTTTTGATCTTCAAAAAGCCCCGATAAAAATAAAATTCATGAGAAAATTCCAAATTTCAATCACTAAATTGATCGATAACCTTTAACATTGTGAAGAGAATTATTTAAATTACCTCATGCCTTTAGAAGAATTAATAATTCCCAAATCGGCCCACATATGAAAAATTGCAGATTTTTTTTAATTATCTTAAAATTTAACCGATAAAATTTTCTGGATATTGAAAAAAATCAATATAACCTTCATGAGTGTTCAAGAGATCTATGATCAATTTGCATAGAAAAGCATAGAAAATAATATTATCCGAAGAAAATAAATGGTTTTTTCTTATAATCTGTAAGAAATTATTGCCATGTTAATAAATTCAGAATGATGACGGTGTTTTTTTGAAATCTTCACTCTTAAGATTGAAGAGAAAAATTTCAAAAATACGGGCTCATTCATTTTTTTCTTTAAAATCAATGCTCTTATCGAAAAAACTAATAATGATTCTCACTGTAGTAAAAAACACAGTCGTATTTATTGTACAATATCATCATTACAGAAAGGAAATGACAGATAGTTTTAAATATTTGGATTCGTATAAAGTTATATAGAGTTAGGTTTTCGATCGAATTAGTCATAGAATAAATTGAATTTAATTCATACATTATTAATTTTTTAATAAATATTCTCCGCGAAATGTCTAATCCAACTGATAGGCTTAACTCTAATTTATTTTTTTTAAATTTTTACTTAGATTTTATTCTTAATTGAAAGTAATTGCATTTTTTTTCATGAGTCCGCAAATTAAT
>JAUWMK010000348.1 GCA_030613185.1 Promethearchaeum sp. | reverse complement strand
ATGAGGGTTTGGAGGCAATTGAAATCGCGAAAAATGACAACATTGAATTGGATCCTGTTTACACCGGAAAAACCTTCTCAGCTATGGTTGATTATTGCCGAAAAACTCAAAATGCCAAAAACGAGACAATTCTTTATTGGCATTCAAAGAATTCAGTAGATTTATCACCAATCTATAATAGCGTAAATTACAAAGATCTACCGAAGGAGTTTCATCAGTTTTTCGATGGAACAGTTGAAATAGATGATAAAGCGGTTCATTGTATCAAAAAATAGGAAAAAGAAAAAGAAAAAAATTAATCAAAGATGGCGATTTGATCGTTTAATTGCTTTTTTTTAAGTTCTAAACCATTCAACTTCTCATGTTCCTTCTCAATCAGCTCTTTTGGTGCTCTCTTTGAGAAATCACTGCTTAGTTTCTTATTTATTTTTAAAATCTGTTTATCAATTTTCTCTATTTGCTTATTGAGACGGATTTTCTCTTGTTCCAAATCTATTGTTCCCTTTAATGGAATATATGCAGAGATTCCGTGTAGGACCATTTTAGCCGATTGTTTATCTGGAATAATTTTCTTAGCAATCGTTATTTTTTCAGGATCAATATTTGCTAGCTTAATTAATTCCCTTTTTCCAATTTCGAATATATTGCTCTTTGAGGTTTCAATTTGCAATGGGATTTTTGTGTTTAGTGGAATTCCAAAATCATGCTTAATACTTCTTATTTCACGGATGAAATCGAATATTATCGCGAATTTCTCTTCTATTTCTTCATCGATAAATTCAGATTCTGTTTGTGGCCATTGTGAAAACATTATTGATGGCCCCTTTCTAAATTCCTTGGGCAAGGATTGCCACAATTTTTCAGTAATAAATGGCATTATGGGATGTAAAAGTCTCAAAGAAGTCTCTAAAACATGCAGTAGCACTGTTTTTTGGATGGAATTTTGATTATTTTCTGTATCATATAATCGAATTTTACTAATCTCGATATACCAATCGCAAAACTCATTCCAAAAGAAATTCTTTATCTCTCGTGCAGCTTTAAGATAGTTGAACTCTGTCATATATTCTGTAATTCTTTTGGAAACTCTATTAATTCGTGAAAGTATCCATTTATCTGAGTAAGCTAACTGATCTATTAGTTCATTTGTAAATGGTTTGATTTCATCATCTTCTTTGATATTGCTTAAAACAAAACGTGTTGCTTGCCAAATTTTATTACAGAATCGATGGGCTGCATCAAGATTTCTTGGATCTATATTCGTATCAAGCCCAGGAACACTATTTGAGATAAGAACGTATCTTAGTGAATCCGCGCCTAATTTTTCAATAATCTTTAATGGATCATAATCTTCAACATTTTCCATTGACTTGCTTATTTTCTTTCCTTTTGCATCTCTGATCATTCCGTGCAGATAAACTGTTGAATATGGTGTTTTTCCGGTTAATTCAATACCTAACATCAACTCTTTAGCAACCCAGAAAAATAGTATATCATATCCTGTTTCTCTCGTGTCGGTTGGATAGAATCTTTTATAATCTGGGCTTTTTAGATTGGGCCAACCCAATGTTGAAAATGGCCACAAGCCGCTAGAAAACCATGTGTCTAAAACATCCTCTTCTTGTTCAATGTTTGTAGAATTGCATTCTGGACAAATATCAACGTGATCAATATTCGGTTCTGGGCAAATTTCTGCATTACAATCATTACAATACCAAACTGGAATCCTGTGTCCCCACCATAATTGGCGACTTATACACCAATCATGAATGTTATCCATCCAAAGATAGAATCTATGTTCTTCTCGTTTAGGAATTATTATTGTTTCTTTGTTTTTAACACTCTTAACCGCTGCTGGTGCCAATTCTGTCGTTTTAGCAAACCATTGAATCGAAACTCTGGGTTCAATTATTGTATTACATCTTTGACAATGAGCTATTGCATGCATGTGAGATTTAATGTCAACCAGTAATCCTTCTTTTTTAATATCTTCAACAATTGCTTCTCTACATTCATAACGATCCATATTTGCATATCGTTCCGAAATTTCAGGTAAAATCCTTGCCTTTTCGTCCAGAATATTAATAAATTCTAATTTATGTCTCTGTCCAACTTCAAAATCATTAGGATCGTGGGAGGGGGTTATCTTAACCGCGCCCGTCCCAAATTCTGGGTCAACATGAATATCAGAGATTATAGGAATTTTCCTTCCAACTGCAGGAAGAACCGCTTTTTTTCCAATTAATTTACCATATTCCTTGTGTTTTGATGTGGTTGCAATCGCGCTATCTCCTAGAAGTGTTTCTGGTCTTGTGGTTGCAACTGTAATAAAGTTTGTGGCACCTTCAGCCCATTTTCCGCTACCCCATTCATATTTGGGCTTTTTCCAATATTTTCCGGTAATTGGATACTTAATATACCATAAATGACCTTGTTCTTCTTCAGGAATCGCTTCCAAATCAGATATCGCTGATTCACATCTTCCAGGGCACCAATTGACCATATATTCTCCCCGATAAATCAATCCTTTTTGGTATAATCTATAAAACGCTTCGCGAACTGCATGAGAAAGTTGATCGTCTAAAGTAAACCGTTCACGAGACCAATCACTACTAATACCTAACCTTTTTGATTGTTTGGTTATTCGAGCATGATATTTATCTTTCCATTCCCAGACTTTTTCAACAAATTTTTCACGCCCAATTTCTTTTCTCTTAATTCCTTGTTTTAATAACTCTCTTTCAACAACATTTTGAGTAGCAATTCCCGCGTGATCTGTTCCAGGTATATATAGAGTTTCTTTTTGATTCATTCGTTCAAATCTGGTCATCATATCTTCAAGTGATATTGTAATGGCATGACCTAAATGAAGTATTCCTGTAACATTCGGTAAAGGAATAGTAATGCAATATTTTGGGCTTTTCTTGTCGATTAAACCCAGTTCTTTCATTTTTTCTGGGCGAAAGAAGTCTTCACTTTCCCACCATTTATACAATTCTTCTTCTATTGTATGATGATCATAAATTTTATCGAGTTCTTGATTCATAAATTATCACTTTTAGTGTTTTTTCCTTCATATTTTTTTTCAATTTTTAGCGGTTCCCTTATTTTTGATTTTTTTTGGTTTTCATTCCTTCGAATATCATCTTCTGTAACAACTCTAAGTAAAAGGTAAAATCAGAACTTTTTCTAAGAGTTAATCGGTTCTTTAGAATACTACTACAACTACGCTTACTACAACTAGATACAATAACGAATATATTAACGATTTTGAAATTCTAAGATGATCGGCTGTAAGCATAGGAATATTAACTCCTAAATTAGATTAACAATTTATATATTAAAATTTAACTAAATGAACATAAAATAGTTAGGGAATTTGATAATTTTTCATTTTGAATATAGTAGGATGTCAAATGAAGAAAGCCAAAAAATTTTTAATTTTTACTAATCTTGTTTATTTGAATATTATTTCGAAAAAAATTAATTCGGATCCGTTGCTTAGCCTGGTTAAAAGCGCTGGTCTTATATGACATATAGGCATACAATCAATAAAATTGCCCGTATGAACGCTAAGAAAGCCAGATATCGTGGGATCGAAGCCCACCGGATCCACTTTTTCTATTATATTTTTAATTCCAACAAATTAGCACAAAAAACCGTCAAGATTCTTTTTTTTTACTTAATGATACTACAATTTTTTTAGGGATAAACTGGATAATATAATTAATAAGGGGATTATAAAAAAAAAAATTGATTTACCATGTCAGAAATGTTAACAGACCTTCTACAGAACATCTACACACGTATATCAACATTGGGAAAAAGCATTAAATCACTACAAATGAGCATAGACAATCTAAATAAGACATTTGGGGAGAAAGTAGGGAACTTAGTTACATCTATGAACTCAATGATGGACAATGTAGAAAAGGAAGGAGACACCCAGAAATTGCTTTTAGAGCAAATAGGGGATGAAACCGTCAATGAAATTCTGAAATTGCAAGAGAAAATAGGCTTAAAAGACCTAGAAGAATTAAGCGTAAAATTATCTAAGATTGTTGAGACTTCAGAGGAAGCACTAAAACCCGAAGTTGTCGACCTTTTACTTAACGAAGTGCTTGAGGGTGTCAAATCATTAAAAGAAGGTCCCATTGTTGAAGGATCTAAAGTAAATGGTGATGATATATTAGATAAGGTAAGTTCTGCAATTCCAAAAGGAAATAATCCTAAAAAAGGAAAAGATTCTAAAAAAGGAAAAGATCCTAAAAAAGGAAAAGATCTAAAAGATTTGGGACCCCCTCCTGGGGCAAAATAATATTAGGTGAATAATATGGCAACAAATTACTTACAACAAATTGCAGCTCAGATTAATCAAATTACTGAGAATTTAGATGGTACAATAACGCAAATAGAAGCTATGAATCGAAAGATAGAAGAGAACTCTAAAGGTTTGACTGAAAGCATCACCGCAGTAAATGAAAATATGCGTTTAATTATAGAAGTAATCAAGAAGGGTCGTTTAAATACAAAGGAAACATTGGTTGAAATAAAAAAAAACATGATAGATGAAATTCAGAAAATAAATCTTGAGTCAATTACGAAAGATGAGATTTTAGCAGTTAAAAAACTTAAGGATATTAATAATGAAGTCTCTGAAAATTTATATATGGCTCAGCTTCTTAATGTTATTCAAGGTCTTCGAGAAATTACGGGAAGGGCAATGGCAATTAAGCTCAAAAAAGATAATAAATAATTTTTTTCTCTTTCAATGTTATTATTTCATTAAAAGTGACAATTTTTATCCCACACCTTTTTAATAACTATTCTAAACCAGATAATCATAAGAAAATAATTTTTGAAGAATTTTTATTTTAAAATTTTTTAAAAAATTGATATTTCTGAAAAATTAAAAAAATGATTAATATGACGAAAAAAATGGCAATGATCAAATAATAATAGATCACTTGCATAATAAGAATGGCGCTTCGACTTAATTCTATGTTTATCCCATTTTTTTCTTGAATTTATAGGATTGATCTTTCACTTCCAAACATGA
>JAUWMK010000430.1 GCA_030613185.1 Promethearchaeum sp. | reverse complement strand
TTTGCAAGATTTATTTACCTATGATGCAAAATTACTTGAAATGGCTTTAACATCTCTATCTGAAGCTTTGATTGCATTTTGTGCTGAGAATCAAGAGAAAAAAAATCATTTTTCAAAAAAAGTAATTGAATTAGAAGATGATCAAGATCAGTGTCGAGATGATATAATTTCACGAATCTTTGGTTCTGAATCAATGGTTTTTTCACGTCCAGATCGAATGCGGATGGTTACAGCTATGGATCGAATAGTAGGTCAAGCTAAGAAAGTAATTTTTGATATTGATGTTTATACTCCAGATTCTATTATCCGAGAATTAGGGACTCACATTGAAGCTATTGGAAAAAAAACAGATTTAATTGGTAAAATGGTAAAAAAATTGGTCTATCAATTCTTTCATAACTTCGATCATGCAATAGAGAATTGTGTTCAGATAAATGAAGCCCGACATGGAGTTCGAGAGAGAAAATTAGAATTCTTTAAAGCGTTATATGCAATTAAACCAGATTATCGCGATTTTCGGTTTTATGCAGAATTAATGAATAATCTAGCAGAAGTAACTAACAGAATGGAACATTTTGCAGATTATATTTATGGATTAGTAGCTAAATATTCAACTTTTTAATACATACTTAAATTCAATAATAAATGAAAAAATAATCTGGAAATACAATGGATCTTCTGATACTCGTAGTGATTTTGATAACACTCTATTTAGCCTTTGGAATAGGCTCAAACGATGAAACAATGAGTTCTGTTGTGGGGAGTGGTTCATTAAGTTTAAATAAGGCTGTTTTATGGGGAGGCTTTTTAGCTTGTATCGGCTGCATCGCCCTATCAAAAAATGTAAAGAACAATATTGGAGCAAATTTGCTATCACCAGAATTGCAAAATGAGTATGATGTCTGGATGATGTTAGCAATAATCCTTAGTACGAGCACTTGGTTAGTTTATGCTTCTAAAGCTGGAGTCCCTATATCTACGACTCATTCTGTTGTCGGAGCTGTAATTGGGGTTGCATTTATGTGGTCATTCATCCCAGGAAACGATTTTTTATATTCTTTAGATTGGACAAAATTAGGATATATTGCATTAGGGTGGATAATATCTCCCCTATTTGGGTTAATAACTGCCTATTTAATGCAAGAACTTGTTCATAAATTTATGAGTCGTAAATGGAAAAAAGATGGTGTAATTGGATTTTTAGAAATTGAAGTATTAGAAAAAAAGTTTCGACTTTTTTTACTATTTTTTATATCAGTCACTCAATTGAGTCGTGGAGGTAATGATTCTGCTAATGCTATCGGAATTTATTACGGTTTAATTGAAACTGGTGATATTCCCTTATCATTAGCTGTTTTTATTAAAATTCTAATTGGTTGTATGATTGCATTAGGATTAATACTAATTGGAAGAAATGTAATAAAAAATGTTGGAGGTTCTTTAATTGAAATGCGCCCAAGTGATGCATTTGCGATTGAAAGTTCCAATGCAATTGTTGTCCTCACTTGTACTCTCCTCGGGCTCCCCATCTCAGGTTCTCATGTATTGATTTTCGCTATTATAGGAAGTGGATTGTCAAAGGGAGAAAAACCTAATTGGAAACCTTTAAAAAAAATGATTATAGCATGGATAGTAACTTTTCCTGCAGCAGCCATTCTTTCTGCTACTATATATTTAGGTTTTATATTAATTTTTTAAAATGATGCTATTCAGTTCTTGTGCGCAGTTGTGTAAATTTGTTGGAAATCTCGTACATTATTATTTAAAATAACGCATGTGGGGGGATTTGAACCCACGAGAGCAAAACTCACTGGATTTCGAATCCAGCGCCTTCGACCACTTGGCTACACATGCTTTTTTTTTCTACTATTTAAAAATTACACAAAAATAAAAAATTTTACGAGTTTAACCAAAATGATTATATTTCTAAACTCAATATTATTTTTAGATACTCAATTTTAATGTGTTAAATGGAAAAGATATAAAAGTGGACCAAACTCTTCCGACAAAATGGGAATTTCCATTATATAGACAATTAACAAATAGTTGTGGGCTTGCGTCTATTTTAATGTTGATGGATCCTAGTAAGAATCCTAAACTACAAGAAATATTAGACAATATTGGAGAATTAATCAATCCAATAATTTTAAAGATACTTCCTGTAAATGAATCTGAATTTATATATCAGTATGTGCTTCAATATGTGTTATTAAAAGCATTGAGCCAAGACTCGGAAGAATATCAGTTTCTTAACGATTATTTAACGGAACATTTCAAAAATTCTTTTGTAAATCAAAAATTAATTTCAAATTTCAACTTAGCCGAGAGTCATCAAAAATTCATTGAACATGAAATGTTTGCAATAGCAAAAGCCTATGATCGTTATATTCTTGAAGGAAATACAATTTCTACACTCATGATTAAAAATGAAACTTTTTCTGTTAAAAATGATATGGATTTAAAGATTTTGATGTCCATTTTTGGATACGATTTTATTCCATTTAATTCTACAAATGGGGCTTTAGTATATAATAAAAAAGATAAGGATTTTCTGGAAAATTTATGTAAATCTCATATAGATCCTGAAAATCGAATTCTTTTTGGTGATGGAAAACATTGGCAGGCTTTAACCGGATTGCATACGAAAAATTTGGATAAATGGGTAATAAAGAGCGAAAAGATTGCTCCAAAAACTTCTTTGAAGGACTTTATTATAGTTTATAATGATCCAATAATTCCTAAACAACATTCAGTTCAACTTAAAGAAATATTTTCACAACAATATTTTTATATTTTTAAGAAAAAGAAGGACAATAATTTTATTTTGTGGAATCGTATAAAAAACACAATTGCTCAAGGCATTAAAAACGAAATGGATGAAACTAGTGTAGTAAAAAAGAATCAACTAATTTGATAACCAACTTGAAATGATTTGAAGTTGAAGATAACATCATTTGTGTCTTTAAACCATATAGTATTGAAAAATTGATTTCATCTCTCGAAGATTTATAAATTTATATTTATCTCTTAAGTTTACAAGATAGACAATTTTTATAAAGTTTTTTCCTTAATTCCTTTTTAGATGATTCCGACATAATTAATCTATTAACGTTCTCTTATATCACCATTTTATTGCACCCATTCCCTTATAATTCAAATAAATTTG
>JAUWMK010000189.1 GCA_030613185.1 Promethearchaeum sp. | reverse complement strand
ATTATCTGCTCTATCACGTCGCTGAAGAAAACAAAAAAGTGACGCGCCGAATTGATGCACTTGATGAGATCATAATCCCACGCTTAACTGCAGGCATTCTAACTATCACAGAAGTTTTGAATGATGAAGAACGTGAAGAATATGTTAGAATGAAAAATATTAAAGAATTTTTAGAAATCGATAATAATTAACAAAAAATTAACTAAAAATTGGTGAAATTAAATGTTACGCCCTGAAAAAATGAGTTTACTGGAAATTTCCATCCATAAAAGTCGAATTCCGGCTTTTTTAATTGAGGTTCCTAAACATAAAATCCATATTAAACTGTTTGAAGAAACTGAAAAAAAAACACCCCATCATCTAAGAAGGGGACATTTCTTAACTGAATCCACAGATCTTGATGAAATCAACCAAAAAATCACCGAAATTGAAGATAATATTATATATTATTTTCAAAATTTTCAGTTAGAGCCAGACAAAATCGAAAAACCAGATAAGGATTTAAGACATAAAGTGGTGATTTCATCAATGATTGGTGGAATTAACCAATTACATGAACAAATAACTCCTGAAATTCGACATTTGAAGGGTTTTTTAAAAGATATTGAAGAGACTAAAAAAGAGATCAAAAAAAATAAACTCTTAAAAGAAATTCTATTATGGTTATCCGATTATGACATTACAAGTATTTCTTTAGGTTGGTTTGATCAGATGGAATTTAGAGTATTTTATTCAAGCCCAAGTGAATTTACTGATTTGGAAGTTGTTTTAGAGCATGAAGAAGTCCCTCTCATAATTGAATTCAAAGAATTTAACGAGAATTTCACATTTTTCTTTACAATATTTCATCACTCATATCATAAAAAAATTTCTGAAGTTTGCCGTAGTGCTAAAGAGATAACAAACTTTGAAGTATATTTTAACGAATCCGGCTTGAATATAATTTTGTTAGATGAAATCATTAAATTTCTAATTGAGAGAATCGATAAAAATCAGGGTTTAATTGAGAAAGAAAAAAATAAGGCTCAAAAATTTAGAGCGTATATGGAATTATTACAGAGTTTCAGAAAATATGAGATTCTTGAAAAACAATGTAGAGAAACATATAGGGGAGATATTGTTAGACTTAAAGCATTTGTACCTGCTTCAAATCAAGATGAAATAACTGAAGATTTAATTGAAAGATTTCAAGGAAATATCCGTATAATTTCTCACACGATAGAAGATCAACCAAATGAAAAATCAAAATTTGAAGTAAAGCGTATTCAAGGAACAGAATCTGAAGAATATGATATTGAAGATGGAGAAGATATAGAAACTGCATTAGTAGTTCCTTCATTAGTTAAACCAAATAAAATTTTTAAACCATTTACTCTTCTAACACGATTATATGGAATAACAAATTATTCTGAGTTAGATCCGACACCAATTGTAGCAATAACATACTCATTATTGTTTGGATTGATGTTTGGTGACATAGGTCAAGGTCTTGTTCTATTTCTTCTCGGTTTATTTATGGTAATCATAAATCTAAGAGATAAAAAAAACAGTATGTATGATGCCGGATTTCTATTAATGTGGTTAGGTCTGGCTGCTGGTTTTGGAGGTTTGATGTATGGATCATTTTTTGGCTATGAAGAATTGTTTCATCCACTCTTTGTTAATCCTATGCATGAAGTTACGACAATTTTAAAAATGTCAATTTTTGTAGGAGTAGTCCATATTTGCATTGGCTGGTTTTTGGCAATGTTAAATTACATTCATAACAAGAAAGTTTTCTTGGCTTTTGCGGACCCATTTATGAAAATCTTAATGCTAATCGGAGGTGCATTTGTGATATTTAATTTTAGTTTTGATATTGATAAATGGCTTTCTCCTGACTCTTCTCCGCCATATCCAATATTATTAACTGTTATTCCAGCAATATTTTTATTGGTAAGTAAACCTATAGGGAAAATTTTTGGTGTTAAATATTTAAAACATGAATCTGTTGGTGGATTGTTAGGAGAACAAGCAGTTGATGTAGGTGAAACATTCTTAAGTATCCTTTCCAACGTAGCTAGTTATTCCAGGGTTTTAGCCTTAGCAATGGCACATATGGGATTGATGCTAGTAATCATGGAAATTGTTAAAATGTTTAATTCAGTTATTGCTGTGGTATTAATAGTAGTCCTTGGAAACTTATTCGTTATTGTCCTCGAAGGGATATTGGCAGCAATTCACGCACTGCGTTTAACTTTCTATGAATTCTTTGGAAAATTCTATTCTGCAAATGGAATTCCTTATGAGTATACAGAAATAAGCTCCAAATATAGCGTGATTGAATTTGGCGAAAAATGAAAAAAAAAAATTACGCATTAAAAAAGTAAATATCTTCCGATATCTAACGCACCATGAAAAACGCCAAGAATATTAATATTGTCATCATGTTTGATTAAATAGGCAATTCTATAATGCCCCTATAATTAAATCCGAATATCTCCAACAGATATTAACCGGTACCTTTGACCTATCAATGGATGTTTACAAAGGATTTGTGCTCTTTCGTAAATACCACCAATAACACTTTGAGCAGCTTTTTTATTGTCTCTTGCTATAAAATCATATATATCTTTAAGCCAAATCTCAGCCTCACGAGTCCAGCAAATATTTACCATGTTTTAATTCGATGTTCCATTTCTTCATTTGAAATACTATGACGATTTTTCGAGTCGTCTAAACCACGCTCAATCATTCGCTCAAATGCTAGTTCACGTAAAATGTCATCGAATGTGGCATCGTTGGGTTGATCATCAATAATTTCCTTTAAACGCTTTTTTATATTGATATCTTGCATCTCACTCAAAAATAAGTTAATTTACCCATAAAAAGTTCATTGATTTGGCTCCATATTAATAAATAAATAACTTTTTCATCAAATTGATTTTTCAGAAAATGAAAGCGATATTATTAAAAATGAAAACTTACTAAAAGTAGCTGGAACGAGTGGAAGGGTAAAATTTTACCCGAAAATTGAAGGTTAATAAAAAAATAAGAAAAATGCTTCTTGAATCCCCAATGGCTAAAATTTTTTTAAACATTTTTAATTCCTTTTTATTAAATAATGATGATTGAATTTGGGTAAAAATAAAAAAATTAAATATACGAAATTAGAAAATATTGCTAGAATCTTCATTCCAATTTTATCACTTCTAATCACCTTTTTAATTCTTTTTCTACTGTATGAAAATATTAAAGCAATAAATGAAGGAGATCACTCTGGAAAACGATATATTTTTACAATTATTGAATCTATTTCTCTTTTTATTATCCCTTTTATCTTCAATCCAAAAGCAGTAAATAAAAGAATCAATAAAAGAATTAAAGGAAAAAGACCAATAGAAAAGGATATTTTAGAATTAAAAATACAGAAATTAATCAAATTGGATGGACATTATTCTCCAGCGATAATTAAAAAATGTCCTAATTGTGGATTTGTTAACACGAAAAATTCGAAAATTTGTTATAATTGCGCATATAAATTAAATTGGGAATTAAAAGAACAAAATCCATTAACCATAATAAAGAATTGCCCAAAATGTGGATTTGTTAATACTCGAAAAACGAAAATATGTTATAACTGCGGTAATAAATTAGGTTAAGAATTAAAATATGGAAAAATTTTTTCTCTAGATTTAATTTAATATAATTAGATGTCTCCCCTATCAAATTTCATGGATCCAAATTTAGATGAAAAGGAAATGGAAAAATTACTGGAATCTGGTGAATTTCCCAAGTTACCTATTCCGACTGCCTTAATTGGAAATAAAGTGATTGTTTTTAACCATTTTCATGCTTCTATCCTATATGGTTTTGGGAGATATTTTGGAATTCCTGTTGGAATCAGAAAGCCTAAAGGTCATATTTTTACAAAACCTTTGGAATTAACACTTTTTGAAGCATTATATTTGTTAAAAAATAAAAAAATTGATATAATTTTAAAACAATCTGAAAAAAAAATGAATGAAGAAGAATTCTATCAATTTGCTTGTGATAATTATCCCGCTTTTGATGATAAATATCGAATTTATGAAGATTTGAGGGAAAAAAAATATATTCCAAGACCGGGACAAAAATTTGGGGCAGATTTCATTGTTTATAGAAAAGGACCAGGTATTGATCATTCATCATTTTGCATCCAGGTTTTAGCAAATCATTCAAAAATTGGTTCGATTGATGTAGTTAGGAGCGCCAGACTTGCAACAAGCGTTAAGAAAAAATTTATAATGGCAAATCCTTTAACTAAATCATATTTTTCCTTTAAATGGTATAAACCTTAAATAGTGAATTTAATGAAAAATATCAATATCTCTCTGGTCCAACCATTTGTTTCAAAGGATAACGATAAAAATTTCAAACATGTAGAAAAATTAATCGAAGAAGCATGTCAGCAAAACCCAGATATAATCTGTCTTCCTGAAAGATGGTTTTTTCTTGATTTTGTAAACCTAAATCTAGACCAAATATTTCAATCAGAACGTGGAAAGCAATATCAACTTGTGAAACAATGGGCAAAAGAATATAACGTGCCAATTATCTCTGGAGGAATATGGGAAAAACACAAAGAATATTCTCGCCCATTTGTAACTGCTTACTATTTCGATTTTAAAGGTAAAGAAATGTTTCGCCAAAATAAAATTCATCTCTATGGAATGGAAAAGGTAATCTTGGAAAGTGGCAAAGAACTTCAAGTTTTTCGAGATACAAAATTGGATATCATATTTTCAATATTAATTTGCTTCGATTTAACAATATCCTCCGCTTTAACAGATCTTGCGGCGAACAATGGAGCTGAAATAATTTTTAGCCCTACTCTTATTCGTGAAACTGGGATGTATAATTATAATATTTATCTTCAAGCAAGAGCACTCGAAAATCGAATACCTATTGCCTCATGTAATTCGATCTTTAAACAATTGGATCGAAATTTTATTGGTCAAAGCAAAATAATTCATTTCCAAAAAGGCTCTTCAAGTCCTGTTAAATTACTGACCGAAGAAGCCCCAAAAAAACCGAATATTCTTAATAAGGATGTTAATATATCGTTTCCAAATAAAATTAGAAAAAAAAGGAACAATGAAAAAGTCCAAGTTGAAGGATTGAGAGTAATTAGTAATTTCTAACGATTCTTTCCATTCGCTTGTTTTCTTCATCTATTTTGCCCAGTAATTTTGCCCCAAAATAAACTAAAATTAATCCAGGGATAATAAAAAATCCTGCAAGATAATAATTCAAATTTGTAGGTTTGATCTGTAAAATTTCTAATCCAGATATACCATTTGCATAATAAATTAAGTCTGTGGTGACAAAAACCCCACCAGCACTAGTTTGAAAAGCATAAACCCCGTCGATCACAGGATTTACAGGATCTAAAACATCCAGGATTAATAAACCACGATCTGTAACTAAATAACAAGATGTACCATTAACGAAAACATCCTTTATTACTCCATATTTAAAATGCGAAATTTCAATTGGATCTGATGGATCGCTAACATCTACTATTGATAAACCATTATTGTAAAGAGTAATATAAGCATAATTTCCAATTACGTCAATTTCAACAGCACTTTCCAACTCAAGTTGACCTAACTCCACAGGTGAACTTAAATTACTAACATCTATAATTTCAATACCATCATAGCGATCTGCAACATAAAGGAGGTTTTCTTGCTCATTGAAATCAAGGGACCATGTGTTATTGTAATCATCGGTGTAGTTTGAGATTTGCATAATATTATTTGGATTTGATATATTGAGGATTTCTACTCCATTTTCTCCAGCAGCAACAAATGCGACATCATCCGCTATAAAAACATCTAAAATTGAGCAATTATTAGTGTAGGAACCTGCTAAGATAGGGTTACTTGGATCTGAAATATCAATTAATTTGAGTCCATTGAACTTCACTGTTAAATAGGCAATATTTTCACTCACAAATACTTTTCTAGGATAAAAACTTACAAAATCATTTTCAAATTGCCCTAATTCTTGAATATTTGAAATATCTGAAACATCTAAAATTTCTAATCCATCGGAACCATCCACTAAATACGCGATTTCATTTTTTATGAAAACATCTGTAGCCACGCCATCTTGAGTATCATCACCAGTTCCGTCAAAAAATCCCCCAATCTGAACGATATGCTCCCCACCAGTAAAAATAAAGAAGCTACTGATTGATAAAACAATTAGAAATATTCCAGCGATTATAACCCATTTACCATTGATTTCTCTCATATTGACTTCTCTCATAATATCATTGAATTATGGAAATAAAAAATCATGGAGTTCTTTAATATCCTCATCTAATCCCCATGCATTTAAACCACTATGGAATTTGTTACCAACAAAAACAGCTCTCTGTTTTACAATTTCCATTTTTCCTTCTTTAGATTTGTATATTACTGGAATAGGTTTGTCCGTTACCCCCCATAATAAAATTAACCCCGTAGGCTCCAGTGTGCAAAAGAAATTATCATCCATTATTTTCATAACAGATTGAATTTGAATAGGGGTTAAATCCATGTCGGGTTCAGGAGTTACCCCTTTTCCCAACCCTAATAATGCACCCTCATCGAGAGTATTGATCTGATTAAAATTATCCATATATTCCACTTCAATAAAGCTTCCTCGATAGGTTTCATGAATTTTATCTTTCAACATTAGTTCAATTGCGCCCGATTGCCAACCAGCATAAAGTTTCTTTTTTGATTCAGAATCTATATAACTTAAATCCGCAGGATGTGTATCATTTATATGAGGCATGTGATTTGGTTGATGTGCGAAAATTGAACTGCAAAATTGAAAATTATAACCGCGAGCACTCACAATATCGGTTTGGGCTTTTAAAGTTTGCGCGATTTCTTCCCCTAAAATCTTATGAAATCGATCTTGTCTGATAGAAAATTTTCGAGCAATATCGGTTAAAGAGGGTTTCTCATCATTCTCTCCATATAAATATTTTGTTGCTCTGATTGGATTTTTCTCATTTTTATCTATATTTTCATGATACCAATCAATATAATCAAATTCCACGAGTGGTACTGAAAATTGATTACTAACATCTGAAGCATTGCATTTATGATCCTTTGATCTGTTTGAAACAATCCCTTGCAGAATTATCGGTGGTTTAGAACAGTAGGATTTAACTACATCATATTGTTCAGCTTGAAATTTTGCTGTAGTAAAACTTCCCGAGCCGAAAATTAAATTTGTACTTGGGCGATCTTCAAAAACTTTAACGAGGGGAATTATTTTACAATCAAGATCTTTGCTCATCATATCCCAAGTATCCAAACATTTATTATGAAGATCAATGGGATTTAATTTTTCTCTATTCCAGATTTTTTTAGCCAGTCCATGGAGTTTTTTAATCCGAGCATTACTTTTTTCTACATTTTTTTCCAGAAATTGTTCAAATTCCATAATTTAATTACACGCTCTCATTAAAATAAAATACATTAAAATATTATTAAGTTACATAATAATGAGGGGATTTATTGCATATTAATGTACATTTTGGAATGGGAATAATTATTGCTTCTTTAACAAATTATTTCATCCGATTGAACATTTTTACTTTCTCCTTCATAGTTTTATGTGGTTTTATATCAGATTTTGATATTATTTTTAAGAAACATGCCAAAGATCACAACCACCGGATGTTAATCACCCACTCAATTTACATATCACTAATTATAATACTAATAGGGATATTTTTAAATGAAATCTGGGTAGTAATGGGCGGAATCGCATATTTTTGGCACATTGTGGTTGATCTAATAGATTGGGGTACAAATTTTTTCTATAATAAGAAAATGTTCGGATTACGTTTATTATTAAGCCCTGAAGAACGAATTGATTTATCACATATTATAAATGATAAAACACCAAATCGACAATTTTTCTTTGTTCAAAGATATTATTCATCGAAATTAATGATTTTTCTTGAAATTATAATTGGAATATCAATGTTTATTGCTCTTTTCGTATTTGCAATTAATTATTGGTATTTTTTGTTCGGATATATTTTCTTTTTTATTTTTCACTTATCAGAATACATAGGGCTGAAAAATCGTAAAATAGGGAAGAAAACAAGGATTCCGCTAATAAAACATTAAATTTATGTAGCAGTTGCTTAAAAATGAAAACAGAACACCATTGGCAGGATGTGTTTAAAGCAGTTATTAGTGATACTGATGTTGTTCTAGAAATATTAGATGCGCGCAATCCACTAGGAACTCATAATCATGCGATAGAAAAATTTATTCAAAATAATAGACCCCAAATTAAGTTAATCCTAGTTCTAAATAAAAAAGATTTAGTCCCGAAAGATCTTTTTAATGCATGGGTGAAACATTTTAATCAAAAAAATTATGAAATATATTCGACCAGTGCAAAATATTATAATGGAACTAAGTTTCTCTTTAATAGATTACGAGATTTAGGTAAAGGAGGCAATCAAAATATTTTAATTGTTGGATATCCAAATACAGGAAAATCATCATTAATTCAAGCCCTAACTAAAAATAGGAAAAAGGTTGGAATATCATCTAGTGCAGGTTTTACCAGAGCAATCAAAAGGATCAAATTAACCAACGATCTTTATTTAATCGACACGCCTGGTGTTATTCCAATAGATGAAACAGACGAAACAGCCATTGCTTTAAAAGCGTGCATGGTAGCGGAT
>JAUWMK010000291.1 GCA_030613185.1 Promethearchaeum sp. | reverse complement strand
CACTGATTACGGCGAGTTCTAAACGCTGGACATTTTCCGAGGGAAGTATACTGTGTTATATCCAACTTCTGCAAAGAATCTATGGTTTGCAAGTGACAGAAATGGCAGAGTGACTACTATAGATTATTTTGACGAATTATGAAAAAATGCAAAATTAGGTTCATTTGTCAAGGCAGTGCCGCAAATTAAATAAAATTCTATTCTAAATCAATTTAGTTATTATTTTTATTATTATTATTATTATTATTATTATTATTATTATATCCGTATTCTGTAAAGTAGTATAGGCAGTTTGTGGAAAAGATTCTTGCAAGTAATTTTTGGGGATACACCATGCTAACCGAAATAATGTTTTATTGACCCGTGATATGACCTCTGGTTAAATAAATTGGTATTATATCCGATTCACCAGAATTTAACACGGTCACATTGATTTGCATGTTAACCATTCTGCTGTGAAATTGCGATAGTATATTAATGCTTAGATCTTTCCAAATATCATCGAGGTATGCCGGGCAATCTGTAGAATTTTCATCTGTTGCAATGATTATAGTGTGGTTGTAATGGTTATTTTCTTCATCATATGTTCTATTCAATAAAAAAATTCATTATTTTTTCCTTAAAATTAGTTTCTAATGGATTTATTATCGGAACAGTTCCTAAATCATATTTGAAATCACTGTCCGTTGATATAAATGCACCTACATTCGAATTAATTGCAGTTATGCCATGGAGTGCATCAGCTGCATATAAATTATAAGTGAAAATTAACTCCCTTGCTGCCATAATTGATTTAAATGAAACAGGTTTTAATATTATTTTATCATCTTGAACCATTTGACCAATCTCCACTAAGAAGAAATCTAAGGCTAAATTGGCGTCTTTTTCTTCAATAATTCCTAAATTAACTTGCTTCTTCAATGCTCGAAACATTTCAACTATAGCCCATTCACTAGTTACTCCTTGAAATTCTGTAGATAATTTTTCAAACAACCAATCTATTATGGAACCTTTTTCAACGGGACAGTAGGCATGATAAAAAATGTTTGTGTCTAAATAGATTTGCATTATTCTTCCTCTCTAATAGATCTTATCGCTTGTTTACCTGTTTGGAAATCCTTTTTTTGTTGTTTTTTAAGATATTCTCTTAAATCTGCCTTTGATTTGAATCCAAGCTTATTTAGAATAAACGAATAAATTCCCCCACGAATTGCCTCGCTGCGATTTTTTATAAACCCCTTACTTATAAGTTGATCAAGCCATTCAACCAGCTCATCATCTACTGAAACGGAAATATTTGTCATAAAATCACTTTTAATAGTTTAATTATATTAAGAAAATTATATTATAAAAATAGTATTATTTTCTAAATTGTGGAAGATGGTTTTTATAGATTAAGAAAAAATGAAAAAATTCTTCCAATTTTGGTTATTTCCTACTTTAGATTCTCGTGCAGAAATGAAGAATCCCTAAAATTTTGCAGAAAATATTTTGGATTCATTTTTTGGATGAAACAATACTCGAACAATATGATTTTTCTCCTGATTAAATGCAAAAAATGTTTGATTTGAATATTTATGTAATTCATTTTTTGATATTTCTGGATTTTCAGCAATCTGTAATAGAATCTTAATTAGTTTTTGACAAGCATTCTCGCATTCTCGATTGTCATCTGGATCTAAAAACTTTTAATACTTTTTTTTAATTCCTCACAGAAACTAATACTATCTTTTCTCCGATTTAGAGTTCATATAAGAGATAGAATGAAATTGAAAGAGACTCGATGAGTTGAACCTCAATCCCCCTCCCAATTTTTGGTCTTCATCTGGATCTACCATCGAGCTAAATAGGAGTAGAAATGGTATAAGGTAGAACCATAAGTTTGAGACAAAAATACCCAGCAGAATGAATGCCAGGATGAAAGGAATTAACAAGTAGTTGAATGCCTTAGCATGTGTTTTTCCATCTACCATATTATTACTGTGGTAATTGACTTTTTTAAAATTTTAGGTTAAAAATGTTATCACCACTTAGGATGGTTATCTGTCCTTAGTTAGGATTCTTCTCCTTTGCTCTGGAGAGGAATTCGGCTTCAATTTCGTTGAAGATCATCGACCTAGTTAAACGGATCTTCATAAAAAATTTCTTATCTCCAATGTTAAATAAATTTATAAAAATCTGATTAAATAATCAAATCTTATTTTATACTTCGAAAAAACTTATGATATATATATCATAAAAGAAAAAATTGAAAAAATTATTCCTCATCAATATCTATTGTAGTTTTTGGCAATTTCGTAAAATTCACCTTCAGAACACCAAGCTTTAATCGTGCCTTTACTTTCTCTGGATCAATAGCCGATTGAACTGCAATTTTTACACTTATAGGTCGGTTTAGAATCCAACTTGCCTGTTTCTCAAGCTTTACTGGTTGTTCCACGCCTTCTTCAATTGGTTCTTTTTCTTTTTTAGCTTCAATTAAAATTTTACTTCCCCTAACTGAAACTTCAATGTTTTTTACCTCTAAGCCCGGTAATGGCATCGTCACTATGTATTCATTTTTCGTTTCTTCTAAATCATATGGCATGTAATTTTGCCATTTGCTCATCATCATATGCATAAAATTGGGATCGAATGTTGGTCCACAACTACCACCAGCAAAATGCATACCCCCCCAATTGCTAAAAGGAGGGTGTCCATGTGGATTATTATGTGTATCAGTCATTTTTTTTCTCGGTTTCTCCATCTATTTTCTTTTAATTTTTTTAACAAGAGTTTTGTATCAATAAAAAAATGGGTATCGCTTCTTCTTTTGTTCAAGATGTTCTTGCTTTTGGTCAAAATATTTAAAATCTATTTGATCGGCAATGCCAGACCGTCCTTCTACTTGTTTTTCCAGTGAAGATTCACTCGGTTTCTGAATGTTAACAACCAATAAATCCTCTGTCATTACGAGTGGTTGTCTATAAATAGGTTCCCAAGCAGGGTTCTGTAGCTGCTGAATATCGGATGTTTGAGACATTTTTTTTCTTTTTTTCTCCTTTCATCATGTTTTTTTTGTTTTTTTTAGCATTTTTTGGTATTTTTTGGTATTTTTTATTATTGTATTTCTTTTAATCAAAAAAAATCTGCATTTCTATGAATACAGACTACTCTTCCTCAATTTTAATTTTCGTCCAATTTTTCTTTTCATTTTCACACTCCTTAGTCTTAAGGCCGATTAATTCAATTTGCTTATCAATGTTTTCCATTTGCTTCTTAAATCGTTTAGTTAAATTTTCTTTTTCCCGTTCTAAACGCACTTTCATTCTTTCAAGATTTTCTATTGATTGGGATATATTAGAAAAACTACAGAATTCATCAGAAGATAGAACATCATCAAGAAATCCATAGTCCGAAATATGCCAGAATTCAGGAAAATCTAATTGCTTTAAAAAAGGTAGGGGTTTTATCAGTGTTTTAAAGAGGTTTGGTAGAAATTCTATGCTATCGTGGATAATATCTGGGCTTTTTTCAGTCAATCGTTTCTTTCCTTTGTCAGTTATTGTATACATTTTTGAATTTTCAGATATGAAGGCAGATTCATTAAGTTTCCTTAGTTTTGGGTATAGTGTACCAGGTGATATGTTTGATATCGGGAAATAGTCTTTGAACTTCTTCACTAAGGCGTAACCAGTTAATCCTTGCTGATTTTGGTCTAAGATTGAAAGTATTATTAGGTCCAATGCTTTTCGCGGGATCATTTTCTTCCTTACCTTTTCTATTTGGGTTTTTTTTTGAGACTTGAAGAATTTGAAAATCGTAAATTATGGAATTTAGTATTCGAATTCGAATCTCTAAAACCTATAATAATAATGATAACGACTATATATAAATGTTCGGTTTCGAATAATCGAAACAAAAAAAAACAAGAATTAATTTAATTCATTTTCTAAAAATTTGGGAAGAACTAAGCCATTGAATATTTTGTGGGAAGCAGAAATAAATACAAAAAAAGAAAAAAAATAAATTTATACATGAGGGGAAACATAACCAAATGCATTGATGTATTTTTCTTCTGGACTACAGATATATAATGCTTTATCTGATGAATTTCTTAAACGTAATATTTTTCCAAAATTCATATAATTAGTATTTCCATGAAGTAATAAATCCCAAAATTCGGGTTCTAAAAAAATAAATTGAATATTTGGTAAATCCAATAAATCAAAAGGAAGAGATTGCCAAGGATTCTTTGAAAGTTCTAGTTGCTCTAATTTTTTAAGATTGATAAAAGAATCGGGTAGTGTTTCTAATTTATTATCAGAAATACTCAAATATTTTAATTTTTTAAGATTTCCAAAAGATAGAGGAATATTTTCTATCTGATTATTCCAAAGATGAATTTCTTCAATTGATTCTAAGCCCCCAATTGAATCTGGGATGTGTTTTAATTGATTTTTATTAAGATATAAACCTTTAAGATTGGATAATTTTCCTAATGATTCAGGAATATATGTTAATCGATTATCAGCGAGAAGAAGGCCTGTAAGATTCTTTAAATCTCCAATTATTTCAGGTAATTTTGAAATCCTGCATCCTCTAAAGGATAAACTTTTAAGATTGAATAGATTTTTAATCGATTCTGGAATTGAACTTAAAAGACAATTATCCATACGTAATTTCTTTAATGAATCTAAATTACAAATTGATTCTGGAACGTTTGTAAGATTTGTTTTATCTAAATCTAAAGTTTCAAGCCTTTTTAGATTTTGAAATGAATCAGGAATGTTTTCTAACGGGTTTTGATATAACAGTATTTCCTTTATAGATTTTAGGTTTCCGAATGTTTCTGGGATATTTACTAAATTATTTCCTGATAAATTAATTTTTTGAAGATTTTCTAACTCACCTATTGATTGTGGTAATTCCATCAATTCAGAATCTTTTAGATTAAGCTCTTTAAGACTTTTTAATTTTTGAAAAAAATCAGGGATATTTTTAATCGGATTTCCAAATAAAAATAATTCTTCTAAATTTGATAAAATATTGATTGTTTTTGGTAGTTCATTTATTTTATTTTTAATAAATTTCAAAATCTTAAGAGAAGGAAGTTCAAACAAAAAATATGGAATTTTCTGAAATTGATTATATGATAAATCCAAAATTTCAAGTTTTTCAAGTTTTTCAAGTTTCTTAATACTTTTTGGTAAAAAAGATAAATTATTGCGTCTTAATCCTAATATCCGAAGTTCAGATAAAGAAGTAATAATTTCGGGAAAAATTTCAAGTTTTTTTGATTCTAAATTTAATGTTGTTATTTTCCCATTTTTTGAAAAAAAACCAAAAAAATTAGTTTGATTACTATCAATCTCTCTTAATTTTAGAACAGATTCTTTTAATAAATCCTCAAGGTGAAGTATAACTTGAAAATCATTGTCTTCTAATGACGTATCATAATATTTTTTCATTTAATTTCCTACTAGTTCTTAATTTTATTATTAATGATTTCATAATATTTAGTTAGCGATTCTTTAGTTCGGGCTATGACTACTATGTTTTTGGTTTTCTGGGCAAGAAAACGTAGAAAACTTAAACTATATATTAATCCAATATTGCTATCACCGCGAGTATAAAAATAATTCAATTTCTTTTGAATTTCTTCCTTAGAAATCTCTATTGAACTAGAATTTAACGAATTTTTCGTTCGGATATAAGAATGAAGTTCAGCAATAGCTTCATTAAAACAAGTTGTGTGGATATGAGCAAGAGATTTTCCTAAAATTTCGTTAATGATCAAAACCTGATTCCTAAATTCGCCCAACTCTTCAAGATTTTTCAAAAATTTATTATAAAGGATTTTTATAGGAATAGGGTGTATTTCAGTATTAAAATTATCTAAAAATTTTTGATAATCTTCTGTATCAATGAAATGAAGTAAATTTAAGAGTATGTTAATAAAATCATCAATTACAAGACCAGAATTAGGGATATATTCATATAGATCCTTCGTTCGGCCATAGATTTTATCATCCCCATAATAAAATTGCTGACAGACTAAATACCGAATAATTTCTTTCGGTTCTATATCACCTGGTGGATTATTTGTCAAGATATAAATTTGATACAA
>JAUWMK010000152.1 GCA_030613185.1 Promethearchaeum sp. | reverse complement strand
CACTGATTACGGCGAGTTCTAAACGCTGGACATTTTCCGAGGGAAGTATACTGTGTTATATCCAACTTCTGCAAAGAATCTATGGTTTGCAAGTGACAGAAATGGCAGAGTGACTACTATAGATTATTTTGACGAATTATGTTTTTTTTGTTACGTAATATCTTTCAATTCTATTTTGCACATTACACCATTTTGCAAATTTGATAAATTTTCTATACCCTCAGTAATTTTTCCAATATAAAATGCAGGATAGTTAAGTTTTGGATTTTCTAAAACTAAAAATAAGGCATCTTGACGGGGGCAATAAACGATATCTCCATTCTTCATATTCTTGTATTGGTTTTTTTCCCCCCCTTTTCTTAGATTAATCAAAGCCATCCAGTATGTACGTTTTAAACCAATGTTTCCACGACTACGGACCGTAAAGAATCCTTTCTCTCGAGTTTTATCCCTGATTGCTTCAAAAGTCTGAGGACATTTATTTCTTTCTATTTCTCCCTTTACTACTTTTCCTGTGCCTATAAAAGAAAAAGAAATTTCAAATAATGTTTGTGACATATTAACGAAATTAGAAAATATTATTTAGATTTTAAATTTTATTCAATTGACACATTATGGAAGATCAAATCGTTATTGCTGGACCTACTTCACAAAAATTAGCTTTGAAAGTAGCAGAATTATTGCATGCACGAGTTGTTACAACCGAAAACAAGGTATTTCCCGATGGAGAAGGTTATCTCCGTATTGATATAGAAGAAGAACATGAATTCAAAGGAAAAGATATCATAATTATTCAAACAATGGGAGCAAATTCAAGCGGTGATCAAAATCTTCACATAATGGAGTTAATTATGATGATCGGAGCAGTAAAACGTATGAATGCTTCGAAAATCCGAGTCGTTGTCCCATATTTTGCATATTCACGCCAAGATAAAGCTTTTCGACCAGGTGAATGTATTTTTGCAAAAGAAATTTTAAAATGGATTGAAATGGCCGGAGCTACTGAATTTTATACGATTGATGTTCATGCAGAAAGTATTTTTGAAATTTTAAAAATTCCCGCGTACAATTTAGATCCAATGGGAGTTTTAGCAAAGGAACTTGCAAAAAGAAGTGAAGATCCAATTGTAATTTGTCCAGATAAGGGGGCTTATGAACGTTCACGAAAATTTGCAGGATATTTAGGTAAGAATGTTCAAGTTATTCAATTTATTAAAAAACGTGATGTTAAAACCGGAAAGATCACAATGGAAGGAGATCTCCCAATACAAGGAAAAGATGTAATTATTGCAGATGATATTATCGCTTCAGGCGGAACTATGGCAAAAGCAATAGAAATTGTGAAAAAAGCGGGAGCAAAATCAATTTTTTCGGTTGGAACACATCCTTTAATGTTAAAAAATGCAGTTTTTAACCTAATGAAAGCCGGAGCAACCGATATAATAGGTACCGATACGATAGATTCTGCTTTTATGCAAGTTTCAATTGCCGAAGTGATTTCAAAAGCAATTCAATCAAATACTCCTTAAATCCTTCAATCTAAATCTTCTGGAGTGTAATTGGCTTCTATAACGCGCCCTTTTTCTGTTGGAGGAAAGAGATATTCAATCACATCTTCAATTTTGTTGGCTCTATATTCCAAATAAACGGGACCTAGGGGAGATTCTGCTGCAGTTTTACATAAAACAACTTTACCTGTACTAAGAGCTTGTTTGTGGATTAAAAATTTACAAGAATTGGTATTGAAAATGATTCTTGGAAGAATAAAATGTCTAAGAGCTTCAACTGTTCTTTGTTTTCGTACTTGTTTATATATAAAATTTAGTGCATTATTACCTTCTATCTCTGCGGACATCTCTGAAACACCAGAACTATCGGGTTCTGATGTTGTTATTGTTTCAAATGGATAGAATAGATTAAACATATTAACTAAATTCTCTTTTTCTTCAGTCGGATACAAATTCATTTTAATTTTTAATGAAATTACCATTGATAAGATAAGATAAACAAAATTATTGAAAATTTGGAAATCTTGGAAAAATTTTTTTTATTGTATAAACAATTTCATTTCACGGATGAATAGTTTTGAAAGTGAAGCAGCTAAAATTTTTGAAATTGCTAAAGAATTAAGCTTTCCAAGGATGATGGGTTCAAAAGGAGAAAAAGACGCTCAGATTTATATTTTCTCCAAATTGAAAAAGATGGGTTTTAATCCTCTTGTAAAAGATTTCAAATATCATTATAATTTAGTTTTTGTTGAAAAAGGAACTTCGATTTGTTCTTTGATTTTTTTTTCTATACAATTTCTACTAATTCTATTCAACTCTTTTTTAATTACACTTATAATTTCTTTTCTAATCCTAATTTTAGCAGCATTTACAACCATAATATTAAACAACATCCATAAATACAAGTTTGGTAAACAATTCTCATCAAAAAATATAATTTATGAAAAGAATTCAGAGAAACACAGAGAATTCAATGCAAAAATAGGTTTAATTATAATAAATGCCAATTATGACTCAATTGGAAGGAAAATTCCTGGTTTTATTAATTCAAAGCTGCAGAAAGATCTTCTAATCATAACAGGATTTTCGTATATTATCACAGTTTTAACCTCCTTTATCGGAATTTTAAAATTGCACCAAAATTTTGTTCTCATTTTTAAAATCTTTACTCTGATTGGATTATTAGTTTCTAGTATTAATTCAATT
This sequence comes from Promethearchaeum sp., assembly GCA_030613185.1. Classification (GTDB taxonomy): domain Archaea; phylum Asgardarchaeota; class Lokiarchaeia; order Sigyniarchaeales; family Promethearchaeaceae; genus Promethearchaeum. The sequence continues at coordinate 7,882 of JAUWMK010000152.1, read as the reverse complement.
ATATATTTCTTGAATAATACTGAAAACTCTTCAAATGGAGCAGTAGATAATGCATCTGGCTGTGCAGTTTTATTAAATCTAATTCAGAGGATTCATGATGGAAAGATTGATTTAAATTGGATGGATTTGCAGTTTTTATTTTCTGGAGCAAAAGAAATGGGCACATGGGGAACAAATTCATATATAAATGATAATTTAGAGAATATTAGTCAATATAAAGATGTTTTTATTATTGATATTGATAAAATTGGCACAAACATCGTTATTATTGAGAATTGTGGGACATTTAGATATAAAAAAACTAAAAATCCATTACAGAAAACTATTGAGCATCTTGCATTTCGAGAAAAGATTCAAGTTAAAAAAATCAATACAAATCTTTGTATTAATAGGAGTTTTTTACCATTTATTCACGAAGGTTTTGAAATTTGCTCTTTTACAAGTTCTGATGAAACATATTTATATACATCTGAAGATAATTTTGATAAGATAGATCAAAATAAATTAAGAGACGTATCTGAATTAATTTATAATGCTATATTATCGCTTGATCATAAGATCGGAGATAAAATTGATTCTGGAGAATAGTAAATCTTTTATATTTTCAATAAATCGAAAAATTTAATATTAGCGAAGAATTCAATATCTTGTGAATTTACTGTGGTAAAATACCAAGAACGCAGCCGAAGAGGCTCAACAGGAAATAAAATACATTCAGCCCACAAAAAACGGAAATCACGATTGGGACGAAATGCAATTGAAACAAAAATCGGTGATGAACGTAAGAAAATCATTCGTACACGTGGAGGAAATAATAAAATTAAAGCATATTCATCAAATATGATAAATGTCTCCGATTTTAAGAAGAAAAAAACAACTCGTATAAAAATTGAAGGTTTAGAAGAAAATAAAGCCTCAGTTGATTATAATCGTAGAAATATTCTCACAAAAGGCGCAATTGTAAAAACGAAATTAGGTTTAGTCAAAATTACGAGTCGACCAGGTCAAACCGGTCAACTTAGTGGTAAATTGCTTGAGAAATAAAAAAATTACTTTTTTTTACGTTTTTGAATTTTACTTCTTACTAATTCTGATTTATCTTTATGTTTTTTACGTTTCTTTTTGAATTTATCTAACTTTGCTGATTGAATTCGATTATACTTCGCCTGCTTTACTTCTGGAGCCAATTTCTTTAATACAAAAGATTTTTTTTGCCCCATAATGTCAATTAGAACTAACCCCTTTGCATCGTATGGGCTTCGAGGATATTTACTTTGAGTATCTATTTCTGCTTTATATTTTAAATTTGTTGCAGCTTTGAATACATCTTCAACTAATGGGTTATCAGTTGCAATTTCCTTTGAGATTCTACGACCTAATCTAACAGGACGATTTTTATCAAAATATTGTGCCCAAAAAATGGATAATTCATTTCTTCGAATTTTAATTCCCCATAAAAAAAAAAGAACAGCTAAAGATAAAATATCCTATTTTTCACTATTTTTCATTAACATAGACTTGCATTTTTGATATATCCCGATTAGCCCATAAGAAATATGGAATAAACACCAATGGATCATCAGAAAAGTCTTTTCCTTCAATAATTTGAATCCCGTTAAAATATTTATCGGAAAAACTTGCTTTTAATGGTTCGTTTAAATTTATTCGTGCTTTTGGTACTTTGGCATTAGGATTATCAAAATTTTCTAAACAATATACCAAAGGCCCACGTGAAATGGCAATTTTTTTTTTATTCGTTCTAACTTTTGGATGGGAACGGTGAATTATAATTTTCATTGGAAAATTAATTCTGATTTTATCAGTAGGATTCCATTCGCGTTTAATTGTAAGATATTTTGACTTATATGGGGAATAACCACTTGCAGTTCTTATATTTTCCGAACTTTTATCAATTTCTGGTGAAGAAAAAGGCAGATCGTTTATGAAGATTGAATAATCTTTTGCCCAACTGGGAATTCTTAGATTTATTGAAAATGTTGTGGCTTTTTCTAAATTTATGGATATTTCACATTTCCCATCCCATGGAAAAGATGAGCTAAGTTGAAGTGATAATGGAACAGTCACTCCCTTTTTTATTAAGGGCAGTGAAAGACCAATATTATTTCCAATATATTGATGGATCCAGAGAATATTAAGAGTCACAGAATAAATAAATTTTCCAATCATCCCCCATAAGCGAGAAAGATTAGAAGGACAACACGGAGTATTGAACCACGCACTCCTTTGAAAGTTACCATCAGATTCTAAGACATTTCTATAAAAATATAAATTCTCATCATTAGAAATTCCAACTAATGAAGCATTATATAATTGCCATTCCAGGAGATCTGCGTATTTTGCATTTCCAGTGCTTTTTAACATCTCCCAATTCCAGAATATCCCCGATATTGCTGCACATGTCTCACAATAAGCATGTTTATTTGAAAGTTCATAATCTCTTCCGAAACCCTCAATAATCGGGATTGATCCCAGACCTCCTGTAATATACATACGCTTTTTGATTGTATTCTCCCATATACTTTCAAGAATTGATAATTTTGATTGATCTTTAGTTTCTTGAGAAAGTAATGTATGCCCTATCATATAGTATCCCCATCTTACAGAATGCCCTTCAGCTTTCGAAATCTTTGAGAATGGAATATTTTGTTGAAAATAAGTCCCTGAAAGAGCAGAAGTCAACATTCGAATTATGAATAAGTAATGCTCTTTTTTGATTACATTTTCACTGAAATCATGAGATGTTACCTTCTTTTCATATTTTAGCTCTTCATTAAGGCGTTTTTTGTTTTCTCTTTCAACCTTCCTTTGATTTAGTGTACTTCTAATCATAATTGGAGCAAAATGTTTTATATTACCTCTTCGTTCAAGAAATTGTTGAGATAATATTAAATAATTCTTATTCTGGGTTATTTTATATAGACGTAATAATGCTAATTCAATTTCTTCATGTCCCGATGTATTTTCGGGTGATTTGTTTAAAAAATCTCTCACAATTAAATCAGCATTTTTTATTGCAATATTTAGGAAATTTTTGGAATTTGTAGCAATAAAATGGGCAATTGCGGCTTCTATTAGATGACCCATGCAATATAATTCATGTTCCATGGGTAAATTTGACCATCTTCTATTATTAAAATTAATTTGATTGTATGTATAAATATACCCATCGTCTTGTTGTGCTTTCTCAATAATCTCTATAAACTTCTGGAGAATATTAGATAAATTTTGATTTTTTGACATATTAAGACTAATTGCAGCAGCTTCGGCCCATTTATATGCGTCCGAATCTGAAAAGAAAAAACCTCTCCTAATTCCATCCTTTTCACTTGCCAATATTCGAAAATTATCAATGCAACCTGTTCTTTCCAATTGATCGTATTGATAGATTAGTAATTCCTCTTGATTTCTTTGTAATCGGGGAGTCCAAAATTCATCTTGAATTTCAATGCTCGAAAATGGAAATTCTTTCAAGATTTTAGGAGCTTTATTTGAAGACATCGTAATCCTAGCATAAATTTTTAATCCAGTTGATTAGGCCCACTTACCAATCCACCTATAAGTCCACCAGGAATTAAAGCAATAAGGACTGTAAATAATTCACTTAGGGTGTTTAAAATGTTTGTAATGAATATAGCAGTTATATCCGCTCCTGCAAAAATTCCTGTAATAAGCCACAAGAAGAAAATTGATAAAAATATAATTAAACTTGCAATTAAACCCCTTTTAAAACCTTTAACAATAACACCGATAAAAAACCCCGCCATAAACCATGTAACTAATGCAGGCCATATTGTTTCTCCAAAGAAAATCGCACTAACAGAAGAATTTGCAATATTAGCTACAGAAAATTCAACAAACCAATCAGCCATAAAACCTGAACCAATTAAAACCCAAATTCCCTGCATGAATGAAGTAAATGTTCCTCCAGAAATTAATGGAAAAACATTATTTCCTAAGGTTAATGCACGATATTGAAAATCACTAAAGAAAAATACCCCAAAACATGCAAAAATAAATCCTACTATAAATGATGACACAATTCGCAAGTGATTCTTTTTTATCTCCATTAGTATTTAGAATTGATTTCAAACTTAATAAATTTAAGAAATAAAAGGAAAAATTTCTTAATAATGAAATGCTTAAAAACTCAAATCGCTGTGTAAAGAATATTTTTAATTGAAATATTTGGAAAAAAACGCACAGTGTTCGCGAGGAATCGCCATTATAGCTGATTTCGATGAAACGACATTATAGGTGATATATTTGAATAAAAAAGATAAAAATAAAAAAAAAAAAGATTCTGAATCAGAATCCGATCTCGATGAACCAAGTCTTGAAGCCTCTGTAGTTTTACAAGAAGAAAAGGAAGAAAATCTACTTATCCCTCGAGATGACTACCTTGCTAGTGGGGTCCATATCGGAACCAAATTAAAAACCAAACATTCTGAGAAATGGATTTATAGAACAACCAGTTATGGTTTATATGTTCTAAATTTATTAGAAACTGACCGGCGAATTCGTATTGCTGGTAAATTTTTAGCTTCTTTTGAACCGGAAAGAATTATGGTTTGTAGTGTAAGGCGTTATGGTCGAAATCCTGTAAGGAAATTCTGTGAAATTACTGGATCTAAAGCATTTGCAGATAGATTTATTCCAGGAACATTAACAAATCCTATAATTGACCAATTTCATGAAGCGGATATATTGTTAATGATTGACCCTCATGCAGATAAACAAGCGCTTTCTGAAGCTAAATTAGCAAGAATTCCAGTAGTTTCATTTATTGATACTGACGATTATTTATATGATATAGATTTAGCAATTCCGGCTAATAATCGGGGTCGTAAAAGTTTATGCCGTATGTTATGGCTCTTAGCTAGACAAATTATGAGAGAGAGAGGAAAGATCCCTCCCGATGGCGATATTGATTTGACTGTAAATGATTTTGAGTCAAAAATTTCTCGGCCTGAGCCAGAACCTTAAAATCATTTTTTTTTATAACTTTTAGTTTAATTGATTATAGGATATTATTTTAAATGGAACCCGACGAATTTTGGAAAATTATTAGTACTGATGATAAAGTTCATTTAATTTTTCTTTGTGGTGGGAATATCTGCCGTAGCCCGTTTGCTGAGATGAAATTCGAACAACTTTTAGCAGATTCTAAAATAAAAAATAAAGAAAAATTCGATATCCAAAGTGGAGGATTTATATTTCAAAAAGATGTTAGAATTCATCCATTTACAGAAAAAGCTCTTTTAGAGGATGGAATTCCAAAGGATAGAATTGATAAGCACTTCCCCCGACGAATGCGCAAACATAAAGATGATTTGATAGAAGCAACAGCATTGATAGTGATGACCGAGGCAAATAGAGATATTCAATTGGCTGCAAAATATAGGGATAAGGCAATATTATTATCAACATTAGGAATAGCTAAAAAGATAGAGAATATTCCAGATCCAGCGATAATAAAGGAATATCCACCATACAGGAAAATTATGGACCAGATTACTTCATATTTAGAAAATTTAATTCACGAAATAGAAGAATTAGGTATTTAAAAAATTAGAAATTTGAATCCTGGATGAATTTAACTACTTTATTTCTTTTTTCTATAGATTCTTGAAAAGATAATTGTATTTTAAGTTTAATCTGATCTTCATCTAACTGTTGTAAATCTACTACTTTTTTGATTTCAGTATAAGCAGATTCTCTAAATCGTGGAAGAACTTTTTTCTTTTTAGATTGTGATTCGAAAAATATTTCTTTTTCATCAATTACCTGGCCAATTTTACCTATCTTAATACCTTCATTCTCCAAAAGGTTTATTACATCTGAAGAAATCTTTGGATCACAAAATATAATTAGAGAATCAAGAGATACTCCAAGATAATCTACATCTGTTCTTTCTAATAATTCTAAAATTTTAGGATTTACTAGATCTTTAACTTTTTGTAGATCGATTTGAAAACCACAATTTGCTTCATTACTTATTTCGTATAAATCACCTCTCAATCCACCATTAGTTATATCACTCATAGAATGAATTGATTTACATATATCAGGTGAATTCAGTAAACATTTACTCGCTTTAAGAAAATTAATGTTGATTGTTTCCATTAGATATTCTGGATTGTTTGAATACAGAGCAGTCGTAGCAATAGTTCCACCACCAGCGCCTTCTATCATTAGAATATCATCGGAAATTTGGATATTTTTACGGAAAAATGGATATTTCATTATTCCTATCCCTGCTATCCCACCTGTAAGTCTTTCTCCTATTACCATATCTCCACCGATTCTTAAAGTAGAACCTGCAGTAATAGGGACATCAGATAATTCAGCAACTGCTGCAATTCCCGCTTGAAAATCAAATAGTTTTCCGATATCACCATCATCTGCAAGGTGAACATCGACCATTATTGAAATTGGTATGCCCCCTTTTACATAAATATCGCGTAAAGCAGCGCGTGTCACATGAAATCCTGCCAAAAAGGGGAAATCACTCAATCGGCTATGCATTCCTTCCATTTTTGATAGAATAATTATTGGTTCTTGACCTTCTTCTTCATGCCATTTAACAGCCCCCGTATCATCTAATGAACTGGGAGGGATAAACGGATGCACTTTAGTTTCCGAAATTTTAGTCAACAATTCATGGACAAAAAAATCACCCCTTCCACGACACCCTACTCCACCTTCTCCCATTGTAACATTTGATTTTGGAATTTGTAATATTTTTTTTAAGATTGAATCAGTATCAATTGATACCATGGAGTTTTGACTTTCTTTTAATATTGCCGAAGCCAAACTAGTGAGTTTATCTTTTGGTAAATCTTTGAAGGTTTCATACTCTTGAACCAACCGCTCAATAATGATATGGTCAGAAGTTTTTTTTTTTAATAATTTTTTCGTAATCCCTTCGAGGTCCGTCATTATTTTTACATAGTATGTTATCAAATTCAAAAATTTCTAAATATATCAGAAATTATATTATTCATTTTATGAGGTTTCAAATACGATCTCCATCGCGACTTCATCTTTCTTTAATTGATCTTAATGGATCTTTAGGAAGAATCGATGGTGGTTTTGGATTTGCTTTAGATAATCCTAAATTTGTAATAGAATTTAATGATAGCGAAGATTCGATAGTTAACAAAGGAGAAAAATTCATTTTTAATGGTCCAGATGAATATCTTAAACATGTTCAATTAATAATATCCAAAATGGAGTCCAAATTTAACGTCAAATACGAAAATATTAATATAACTGTTAAAAATTTAATCCTTCCTCATGTCGGCTTAGGTTCAAAAACTCAATTTCTTCTATCAATTGCAAAAGGATTATGCTACCTTAAAAAAATTAATCTAACTATAAGGGAAATGGCATCACTAGTAGAACGAGGAGGAACTTCAGGAATAGGTTATCAAATTTTTGAAGAGGGAGGTTTTGTTCTTGATTTAGGGCATTCCTATGGAAAAAATGGAGAAAAAACCACATTTATACCCTCTTCAGCTTCAAAAGCGCAACCTGCAATGCCGTTTTTCCACCATATCATGCCTGAAAATTGGAATGTCCTTTTATTGATTCCAAATGTAAAACAAGGTGCCAATAATATTGAAGAACGAAACATTTTCCAAGATTATACTCCAATCCCTCTTCAAGATGTTGAAAAAATATCTCACAGAATTTTAATGCAGATAGTTCCATCGATTATTAATAAAGATTTAGACAATTTTGCAGAAGCACTCTGGTTTATCAACAACCATTGCTTTAAAAAAGTCTAAATTTGGCTAGAACATTAGTGTATTAATAATTTTCTACAAGATATATATTCCACATTTAAAGTTCCTGTTGG
>JAUWMK010000329.1 GCA_030613185.1 Promethearchaeum sp. | reverse complement strand
ATTAAAAAAAATATTTAAAAAAAAATTAAATTAAAAAAAAAAAAAAAAAGATCGAAATTAGAATGGATTTAATCTTTTACGAGAAATCCTCGACCTTCTTCAATCATTCCAATATTTAGACATATTTGTCCCACAATTTCTAAAAGTATACCTACGTTTCCTACTATCATATTACCTACTAAGAATAAAAGAATTCCCAGAATAATAAATATCATACCAATTGAAAATAATTTCAACTGTTTTTTGACTTTTTCAGATTCTGCTTTCTTAACCAAACTAATAAACTTAAAGAGTACGTAGAATACAATTGCTAACCGATAAAGTGTGACACCAGCTAACAAGAAAATATCCGTATGGGTGTTAACTTCCTTAGCAGCATATGCGGTCATATCTAAAGTGGGAAATAGAAATGCATACCCAATTACAGAAGCCAAAAATAAACCAAATGCAAATATTAGAAATTTCGCTTTCATAGCTATTACTTCAGAGTGTTGGAGTATAAACTCAGTCATTAACAAACACGCTAAACTGAAATTGAGAAGGACATTAGTTGCTACCATTATCCCTAAAGTCAAATTCTCATCCCATGTAATCAGATGATATGCAGTAAAGCCCCCAAAGCCTAAGCCAACAAATAGAAAGAACATTGCAAAGAATCGATTTAACCAATAATCTGGATTTTTTCTTATTTCTACTATTGCAATCGTTAAACCGACAATAACTGTGAGAACAGCTAATATAATCTTGACATCATTTAAAGTGATAGGTGCCATGTTTAATCAAATAGAATCTTGTCTAAATAAATCTTTTCAATTCTTTATTTAGAAGAAAATATAAGAAAAAAGAAAATTCTATTGCATTAATTTTTAAGGAATTAATTGGACTATACCAGTGTCAGTGTTAATTAAAACACCTTCAAGCCTACCTTCTTGACACGCACCAGAATTTGCATAAATTTTACCATTAAAATTTTCATATTTCGGAACATGACAATGAGCGCAGATAACGATATCGTATCCTTTTTCAAATTTCTTTATTGCGTAATCTCTAACCTTATTTTGTAAAGTTTGGTTAAAAAATTTCTTTCTTGCAAAGAAATTATCGATATTGGGAATAAGTTTTTCAATTCCACCTAAAATCCAAGAGAAGAATCGAGATATTGAATTTTTCATGCATTTATCTACCTCAAACCCATGAGTAATAAGACCATATTTATTATTTTTCGTAGTAAACTTAAAATTCATTTTACCATTTATTTTATAATCATGATTACCGACCAGAAGTTCAACTCTATTATCATTTTCTAAGAAATTAAGCATTTTTGGGTGGGCAATCCTAATCTTTTTCATCTTAACTTGGAATAATTCATATATATCTCCATTAGCAATTATTTTTCCGGGATGATAACTCTCAATAAAGTTAATTAAACTAGTTTCCCGTGCTGAAGTGACTCCAAAATCCCCAAAATCATCCGTTCCAGTTCCATCGGCCAAATGCAAATCAGATATAACCAAAATTAAATTTTCATTTATCGTGTCAGACATCTTCTTAATAAAAATGTAAGATTCTGGACTTAAATATATTTCGTCCATAGGATCTTAAATAAATTAAAAAAAGGATTTTGTGCTATTCAGTTAACATTCGTCTTAGTACCTTTCCTACAAACGATTTCGGAAGCTCCTCACGGAATTCAATTTCCCAGGGAATTGCATATTCTTCAAGATGTTGTTTACAGAGCTCAAGCAAATCATCCTTAGTTAGCTTGGTTCCGGGACGTGGTACTACAAATGCTTTTATTTTTTGTTTACCATCTTCAGATGAATCATTTTGAATACCCACAACAGCAGCTTCTAAAACATTGCTATTTTCGTAAAGGACCTCTTCAACATCCCTCGGATAAACACTAAATTCCCCCGCCATTATTGTGTCGCGCTTTCTACTGATAATTTTGAAAAAACCATTTGGATCCATGATCGCAACATCGCCTGTATAAAGCCAAGCGTCTCGAATTACATCTTTTGTTTCAATTGTGCCATCAGGTCGCCAATATCCCATCATAACTTGAGGACCTTTAACAACCATCTCACCTATTTGTCCAGGAGGGAGATCGGAACCATTAATTAAATCAACGATTTTCGCATCAGTATTCGGAATGGGGATACCAATAGAGCCAACTTTTCTCTCCCCAACAAGCGGATTAATATGAGTAACAGGCCCCGCCTCGGTTAACCCGTACCCCTCAACCAATTGCCCTTTAGTTAGCTTTTCAAAAGCTTCTTGAACTTCAACCGGAAGAGGAGCAGCACCACTAACACATGCTTTGATAGTAGATAGCCCATATGATCGAGCATTAGGTGTGCTATTAATTGCCATGTATATCGAAGGAACTCCTGGAAAAACTGTTGGTTCATATTTTTTAATATGATTTAGGACTTGTTCCATTTCAAAAACAGGTAATAATATGATTTCTGCACCCAGTGCAATCGCTATATTCATAGCTATAGTCATTCCATAGGAATGTGTTAGCGGAATTACAGCTAAGAAGGTTTCTTTCCCCCATAAAAGGTTTGGAATCCAATGGCGGGTTTGTATTGTATTCGCTACTAAATTTTTGTGAGATAGACAAACACCTTTTGGATTGTCTGTAGTTCCACTTGTGAATAAAATAGCCGCAAGATCATCACTTGAAACCTCAATATCAAGAGGTTCATCCGATACATCTTTGATCATTTGGCTCATCATATTAGGTTTATCTTCACCTTTTTGAAGACCGCCAATTTTAAACCCTGCTGCTTCCCAACGTGCAACTAGTTGCTTGTAAACGCGACTTGAAACCACTTTTCGGAGTTCGGTACAAATAACTTTCAAAGGAAATTGTTTCTGGACAATTTTTGCTAACCCATAAAACTCTTGTAATGTAATAAGCACTTTTGCTTGGGTTTGCATAATTTGCTTTAGAATTGCTGGACCATCTGCATCAGGATTTGAAAGCACAACAACCCCACCAATTTTAATAGTAGCATAATATGCAATGATCATCTGTGGAGTGTTCGGTAATATTATCATCACCCGATCTCCCTTTTTAACACCTAATCCATGTAAAACATGAGCAAATTGATTTACTAACTTGTTCAATTGCGAATATGTTAACTTTGACCCATAAAATATTGTAGCGGTTCTATTTGGAATCCAATTTGCTGCAGTTTCTATAAATTTAAATAGAGGTTGATCCGGAATGGGTACAGTCAATGGAGTATAATCTCCATAACTTTTTAACCAAGGGCGATAATCTAATGGAGATATTTTGCTACCTTCTTCCCTCCATGAAAGGCGTTGTCCTCCATCTATAAATCTTTCAATTGCACGATTGACGGCTTTATGTCTTTCTAATTGAACCTTATGTTTAGAAGCTCCAACGTCATAGATTTGAGCTCCAGGAACAGAATTTGCCAGATTTTCAAAAACCCATCGAGGGAAGTATTTATCACGTGCACCCATAATAACCAGAGATGTTGTGGAAATGTTTTTTATTAAATCCCAACCAACCCACTTTTTCATATTATTTGCCATCATTCTCTTTAAAACATGCACTTCCGCATTCCATTTTGGTCTGTACTTCCACCATGGCTTAAGCATCCAAGCTGGAACCTTTTCAACAATTTTTGAAGCTTTGTTTAATGGATACTCTCCACCTGTAGATAAAAGAACCAATTTTTCTAATTGTTCTGGATGTGCATTAGCATATTCTACACAAATTGATCCGCCGAATGAATGGCCAATTAAAATAAATTTTTCCGGAAGTTTCAAAGCTTGAGAAATTGTATAAATATCTTGAACCAGTTCTTGCATTGTGTATTCTGTGTACGGCGCGTCGCTTTGTCCGTGCCCACGAAGGTCGGGAATCACAACTCGGAATTCTCGTGCAAAGTAATTAATCTGATATTCCCAGGTTTCGGCGCATCCAGCAAATCCATGGATAAAAACGATTGTTTTTTCTGCTTTTTCAGGTATAATATCAATAACACTTAAATTTACATCTGTAAGATTTGGAATGGGGACATCTTTTCGATATAGGCTAAAATCCAGCTGAATATCTCTGTGTCCAAGCCCAAGTAGTTTTTTTTTCATTTTAATCTCCCATAAAAGTAGTTGAATTGTTGAATGTTTTTACTCTTCTATGTAAAACACTTATCAATGGAAAGAGTTAGTTGTGGAAGTTTAAAAATGTTTGATGAAAATTGAAAATAAAAACGTTCATATTTTTAACGAAAATAAATTTTAAAACTTTTTTAGGTATTGGATTCCTTTTGAGAATATACTTCTATTAGATTAGTTGCTTAGAAGTTAACCCATGTTTTATAAATAATGGACTATCGATGGAAAAATGAAATACCTCTTTATAAGCGCCCACCCCGATGACTTGGAATTTAGTTGCGCTAATTTAATGCGATATCTAACTAATAAAAAACACCAAGTAGAAATTTTATGTTTAACTAAAGGGGAATTTGGTACTTATAGCGCAGAACAAGTAGGACAGCGCTTGGCTCAAGTTAGGGTGAAAGAACTTCTAAAAGCAGCTAATATTAATGGAGTCAAACCAGAAAACATTCATTTTGCAGATATTATTGATGGATTTTTAAAGTTTACTCGAAGTAATATTAAAATATTGAAAGATTGGCTAAATCAAATACAACCGGATATAATTTTTGCCCCAGAAGCATATTATGCATATTATTGGCAACAAGATCACATCAACTGTGGTCGATGCGCTCATTATATTTTCTCATCATATCAAAATGAATTAGATAAACCTATAAAATCTCTATTTTTTTATGCTACTCTTAAACCGAATTTTTATTGGCCATTTAATGACACAACCTTAGGCAAAGTTTCACTTTTTCAGCATCAAAGTCAAATGTATTTCTTAAAGTGGATGATGGCATTCTATTCAATTGAAAAGTTCAATTTTTATAGTAAGAAAGTCGGGAATTATAATTTCATTGAACCTTATCGCCGTATCTCAAAAAAGAAGAATGGTTTAAAACCAAGCATATTCGTTCAAGCAATATTAGGAATATTATCTCATCTCCCATTTTTCAATCCAACAGGGGCTAGATACCATGTTTCGAAAGGAAACACCTCTTTTGCTTTCAGTGTCCGAAAATTACGCAGCATATATTACCCAAAAGAACATAAATATACCTAACTCAATAGATTAATTAGTAAAAAAAACATGAGTCCGCAAATTAATCTTAGTGGCTTATCCATCTTTTGAGATAAGTTCTCAATCCACCGACAATAATTTACAGATA
>JAUWMK010000087.1 GCA_030613185.1 Promethearchaeum sp. | reverse complement strand
TTCGATTGTGATTTTAAATACATCAAATTTCTTACCCTTCTGATTATTATGATTAACACATCCCCGATCGAAAAAATCAGCAAAATCCGCATGTCCTCCCTCAAAATTTTCCCCACAGAATCAGAATCATTGCGGTGGAATAGACACATTCAATCCATGATGGAAACCGTGAAAAGAACTCAGAATCCCTACGTATTAGCATTTACCCTAAAATTTGCGGCGCGGTTTTATTTCAAGCAAAAGCAATTCCAGACCGCGATAACGCTGGTAAATAAGGCCCTGCAAATATATCCGCCAAATCACCGCTTAAGAAAATCAACTATTTTTGATCTTTCCAGGTATCAATTAGCGGTAGCTAAAAAAGATGGAGATGAAACTGCTGTAAAAGATCTAAAAGATAAATTGAAGGAATTGGAAAGCGAGCTTAGGGATAACAACGGGATTTACGCTGTTTGAATTTTTTTTTCTTAAATTTTTTTTTGGCTTTTTTTAGGTTTGTAAAAAATATGTTTTTATAAGTAGATAATGAATAGAGATTTTGGTAGGTTATGGGGAGTAAAAACTCTTCCAAGTGTTCAAATTAAATCAATATGAAAAACTCCTTTTGCGCCATCCCTTCAAAGACGGGTGTTCTCTCCATAAATACCATTTCCTATACTAATTTCAAAAATATTATAGTGGTTTAAATTAATTCTAACCTAGAAATGTCTGGCAAATTATGGAGGTTTTACAGACCCCTTTTAGGGAAAATCTTATTTTTGTGCTCTACTATGTTATAATCTTCTTTTTGCGCCTTTCCCCCAAGGCGTTCCCTCCATAATTGTCATTATTCCTAATTCATTATTTTATTATAAAGATTGAAAAAATACCATTTTTATTCATTATGATCGACTTTGACATTAGTAAATTTGGATTTCCCATTCGGAAAAAGCAAAAAATCGCCTTTGAAGCGATTGACAACCAAAAAAACGTCCTAACAGTGCTACCCACAGGATACGGAAAGACTCTGGTGGGTATGTATCTTGCGGGGAAAAAAGGAAAATTCATAATAGTAGCACCCCTTAAAGCATTGGTTGAAGAACAAAAAAATAGTTTCGGAGAGTATTTTGATGTATTGGCGGTTTCGGGGGATTATCGACAGAACAAAAAAATGATTTTTGAACCTGAATACGATGGATATTGTATGACCTACGAAATGCTTTACCAACTTTTAATAAATCCCAAGCAGAGAACCAAACTTTTTCACGATATTTCTGCTTTGATAATCGATGAAGCACATTTAATGGGAGATAGAAGCCGTGGGCCAATCCTTGAAAGCACAATTTACCTGCTCGAAAAATTTTGCCCCAACATTCAAATCCTTTTACTTTCCGCAACGGTTGGAAATCCAATAAAATTTTCCAAACATTTCAAAACCGAATTAATTTTAGCGGACGAATCGGAACGCCCCGTAAGACTTCAAAAAGAGATTTGGGATCACGCCAAATATAGCAAACACAACGAAAAAATAGATATAATCCTAAATAACCTCTACAATCTAATAGAAGAATATCCAAGAAATGATGAAATGCCAAACATGCTGATTTTCTGCGGTTCAAGGGGGGAAAGTGAAAAACTATGCAAAATAATATCCGAAACTTACAGTTATATCAAATCGGATTTCCATCACGCAGGTAGAACCAGAGAACAAAGGGTGGAAATTGAAAAAAAATTTCGAAATGGAGATCTGAATGTGCTTTTTTGCACTCCAACCTTGGCGATGGGCATTAATGTTCCTGCTGATATTTGCGTTATTACTTCTGTTATGCGTTTTAACCGACTTTTATCCCAAAAGGAAATGATTACCGCATCGGAACTTATTCAAATGATGGGCAGGGCTGGTAGGCCAGGAGTAAAAAATATATTATTTGAAACCAAAGATGGTAAAAAAATTCCTTTCGGGCGCGCGATTGTGTTTGTGGAATTCGATAAATACCCAAAAATTCTACAAATGATACAACAACCGATTAAAGTCGAGTCCCAAATCCCGAACAAACTCAAATACATCCTTTTAACATGGATTTCGGCGGGAATAAACCATCTTAAAGATTTAGAAAATAAGTACATGGGCATTTTTATTGAAAGCCCGGATTTAGATATTTTTCAAAAGGAATTTGCTTGGCTAAAAAAATACAAATTTTTCACAATGGATGATAAAAAAAATATAACACTTAGACATATTGGCAATGTGGTGGCAAGGTTTGCAATTCATCCCAAAACCGTTCTCTTTATTCAAATGATAAAATCTAAACTAAATTCTTATGAAGCAAAAATAACTCCTGCACAATTATTTTCATTATTTATGAGCTGTGATGAATACATCCAAAATATCAGAATTAATGAGGATATTGATAAAGACGCCCTTCATAATTCCTTATTTTTCATAAACTCCAATATTTTACATGACATTCTATATTCTAAATCGGATAGTAGGCATCTAAAGCGGATGTCGCAGGTAAAAAAAGGATTTGCACTTACATTCGATTCCTATATTCAACAGCGATATAAATTCGATCCATACCAAAAAATTAGGTATCTTGGAAAATTGGGAGGGGATTCCTATTTACTACGGGAACAAGCAAGAAGAATTATTGCAGCTACGGTGGCATTGGGAAGAAATTGGAGGTATGGAAAAGTTCTAAATACGTTAAAGGATGGGATTGAACTAAACACTCCGATTTTCGATGGCGATATTGTAGAACTCGTTTCGATTGATTCAATAGGAGTTAAATCTGCTGTTCTCATATCAGAGGCGAAAATAAAAACTAAAAAGCAGTTTTTAGAATCAAATCCTCATTACCTTGCACAAAAAATTTCGAGAATTAAAGAAAAGAAAAATGCTGAACTTCGCAGATACAATTCACTTGGAGGTAATGACATATCATTATGGCGCGGGATCTCTGAAAAAACTCTGGAAAAGATGCAAAATGAAGCAAAAAAAATTGAACGTAAAGATTATAGTAAAAAAATTCCCAAGAAAAATCCAAATCCTAAGAGTTTATTAGAATATCAATAGTTTTCATTAGCATATTTATCATTTTATCTTGACTAAACGGATCTTCAAAGGATATTTTTAACGATAATCGGCATTTACCTGCCTTATCTGCCGATTTAATATTAACCACTAAATTAAGATCGCCCGCAAACTCCTGTAATTTTGGAGGATCTATTTTTTGAAGTATTATCCTATTTGTTGGTTTCAAATCCGCTTGGAACTCTACATCCTTTAAAATCCAATCAGTTTTATTTTTAATAACTATCTCTATATTTTTTCCCGTATTCGGAGCCAGTTCAATTAGTTTTTCTGATTCAACAATTATTCCCTTTGAATTTAATAGATAAAATAATGCATTCTCGAGAAATTCTTTATTTTTGATATACACCGATTCAAGAATTAAATTGGTAAATTCTGAGAAATGGAGATTTCTTAGGGTGATTTCCATTTGCTCGTAATTTGGGACTATACCAATCAAGAATTCTCTACTAACTTTTGATTTTTTTTCCAAAACAAATTGACTGCAAAGGTGAATTAAAGGCAATGAAGAATCATTATGCTGGTTGATCCCATATTTTTGGCATAAGACAGATTCGGTATAAAAAAATTCCAGTAATTCAAAATACAACCAAGATTCTTGTATAATTCCTACATCTGTATTGTTAAATTGAGTAAGTCTATCAATTCCGAATTTCATGAGCCAAAGTAAAAACAAATCGAAAAAACCATGGAAAACAAATAGGCTATTTTGGTTAATTATCATGCAAGTTCTAATCAAAAAAATCCCAAAATCATTCTTTTTTTCTGGATTAGTTTCAATATATGGCAAAAATATTGCTTGGATCCAACGAATCGCTTTCTTATTAACACTTCTTTTTACTATAATTTTATTGAGGATATGGGTATATTCTGCTGGATCGCCAAAGTTTAAAGCCCAAATTGTCGAAATCATCTGAATTGTTTCTTTCTTTGCTGAAGTTTTTATCAAAATAGGAAAAAGTTCCCTGAGTAAGATTGTATCCTGTAAATCTGTGTTAAAATAATCGAGATCAAAATGGAGAATATCTTTATTCTGCTTGATTCCTATTCTATTGCTTTCTTTAGGCAATTTTTTTTTTATTGAAATTGCAGGTAGGTTTTTTATTGTGATGCCGATTTCATGAGAATGTTTTTTTGCTAATCTTTCCCAATGTTCCCGAATTTTCTTATTTTCTTCATCTAATCCGACAACTTTAACGGTTTTGGGTAATTTTAAAAGAGTAGTGGCTTTACCGTGCATTTCTTTGAGTAATTTATCGCTTTTATCGAAATTTGAACCCCCCAATGACCTTCCATCCTTTGAAAAATAATAGAATTTCAACTGATCCCCGTAATCCAGATAGATAACATAAGCGGTTCCAGCGAGTTTCTTTATCATGAGATTTGGGAGCATACTGCCTTTCTTGAATATAACACCCGGTTTAAGCTGGAGAACACGAATTTCCAGCGGTTTTTTTTCGTTAAATTCTTTTTTGGCAAAATTTCTTAGTTGTTTCTTTATTTCCGCGCCTTGATTTCTGCCAATTTTTTTCTTTGTCATTTGAAGGTCTCTATTATTATTTTTAATTCTGATTTTATAAATGTCTGTATTAAATAATTTCATGGATAAATCTACAAGTACCGAAACCAAAAAAACTCCACCTATAATATACAATAAAATCACTTATGTTCCAAATTTTTTCCAGTACCACGTCTATTACTGTCTAATCCTTAGAGATCACCAAAATCAGTTGGGGCTATTTTCGGATAAATTCTTGAAAAATCTGAAAGAAAAGAATTTTATAACAGCTTAAATATATAATGAAAAGGAAAAAATCATGAGTTCAAAATTAATTCCTATTTACAACGATCCGATAGTAGATCTTCCAGATAAAGGACCGTACCGAGAATTATCAGATATTCCTTTAAATGGTATCTATCAAAGAAATTGCGGGAAATTTCAGGAACATCTATTCATTGGTAATGGTTATTGTTATAAAATATATCGATACCCGATAATTCAAACTTCTTTTAAATCTCCCCTTCTGAATGATTATAATCTAAATTATTGCGGTGGATGGTTTATGCCCCGAAGGGATGAATCAATGACTTTAAATTGGGAATTTTTTTTCCGAGTCATTAATGGGAAAAAACCAATTGCATTCATTGGAGGAGATATTATCACACGGGCCCAGATGCAAAAAAATGCGAATAGTGAAGGATTTGCTTCGTCACTCTTATTTGATCTGCAATCCGATTGTTGGAAATTTGGGGTGAGCATGAAAGGAAAATTTAGCGAAGTTTTTGATTTGGAATCTTTAAAAGACGATTATATAAAATATGCGACGTATCTTGAAATAGCGGATGAAGAATTTTTAAATTTTTATGATAAGATTCGGACTCGGAAAATTTCCGAATATTTACAAGATTTTGATTATGGGAAAGAACCAAAAAGAGATTCTGATACCATTATTACCGGTCTGATTTTGGGTTATCCTGTATATTCTACAGTTAGTGTTATGTGGGATAGTTTATATTATTAAAAATTACTTATAAAAAAATCTTTTATTAACCATGCTTTTTGTATTCATTTAGTTAAAGAAATTTAATATATCTAAAATTTCTAAAACTGTACGCACCCCTAAGACGGTTAAAATAATGAAAACCCAATTTAGAATTTCGTGTTTTAATTCCATATTGGATTAATGTAGTGAACGTATTTAAAATAATATTGGAAAAAAGGCACATCTAAACAAGAAATTTCTTAATTATTGGCGGTAAACTCTTTGAAAAATCATATGTCTTAAAATGAAATTCGTTATTGAAGATAATCTTCTTATATTTGAACAAAGTGAGCATGTGTTCGTTTAAACCTTTGGCGTAAGGCTGTTTTTCGTATATTTTTTTGCTCTTCATCCTGCTGTGATCAGGCGTTATCCAAATCCTATAAACGAAAAATTTCCTAAGAATTTCATTTAATCCCTTATTTATCCCAGATGATTCAACTATACTGATTGAGATATTTTTTTCTTTTAGGTTCCGATAAAAATTTGAGAACGAATATTTCAAA
This sequence comes from Promethearchaeum sp., assembly GCA_030613185.1. GTDB lineage: Archaea > Asgardarchaeota > Lokiarchaeia > Sigyniarchaeales > Promethearchaeaceae > Promethearchaeum. The sequence goes on along the minus strand of JAUWMK010000087.1, from coordinate 7,763 downwards.
GCGGATTGAAATTGGAGATATGAACCAGGATTGTTGTGGAGATCTTTAGGATTAAAATTGTTATTCTCGTAAATATCTTTAATGTCGAAAATTGGCAAGTTGGGAAAATATTTCTGGATGAAAGTGGATTTACCTGCCCCCACAAGCCCGATAACGTGAATGATGGGGATTTCTGACTCTTTTCTTGGGGTTGTTGGGATTGGTGGATCCCAAGTTTGGATGAGTTTCGAGGTCATTTCCATGTTTAAGAAAGGAAAAAACAACTATTTAATTATTAAATCCCTTGTAATTTTTTAGATTCAATTAGAGAAGATCAATTCAAATTAAATTGTTTAAAACTTTCTGAATTAGCATCGAAGATATTTAAAAAGTCAAACCGAGAATAAGTTTTATTTTGATCTGTTCCATGTTGCCGAAATCTTTTTTCAATATATTCTTGCCAGTGAAGTTTTCTCTCCCCCCATATATATTGAAAAAAGATTGCATTTTTCATTCTTAAATATTTTTTTAAAGCATCAATATGTATATAGCAAAAGCTTGATTCAAATTTATCAACATGTACTGTAATTGAAATTTTTTCCCCATTTTTGGATAAAAATTCAAAAAATCTACCATGTTTTTTTAGATTTAAACATTTTAAGAAGTCGATACTTGGAATAAAAACATTTTCAATCTCAAAAGAATTTTCATTTTCATTAAAACTGTATGAAGAAGTTATTGTTTCTATTTTATCACTAAATTTTGCCGACACTCTCTCATCAAGTTCTTCAATATCTGTTATCCAAGGAATTTCTCCTGCAAAAATATTATTCAAGGGAACCCATTCAAAATATCCTCTAAAATCTCTTAATTCATGATTTATATGTTCTACTGTGTCATTTTCATCTGATTTAATAAAAATGCCTCCAATAATGCGTGCAGATAATTCTCTTTTTAATTTCTTATTTTTTTGAAGGGGGAATGCACCAATTAATATCCAAGGACCATTCTCATTTTGAATTTCTTTTCTTTTTGATAATTTAATGAAGGGTAAATAAGAAATCCTTTTTAAAATCCATTTCCATACATCTCGATTAATTCCCTTGAGAAAATTCACTTTTTTGAGATCATCTGATTTAACAGGCAAGATTGGAAAACTGGGATCGATCTTATATTCTGATATTCTAAATTTATCAATATTCTCATCAACGTTATTATTATCTATTCTATAACCTGCTAATTCATAGTATGCAATCCAAGAGTATTTCTTTCCATATCGATCAATTTTTCCAATTTCATCATTATATGTCCTATATTGTCTGCGGTCGATAATCGAATCAATTTCACCAAACAGATCAGAATGATAACCAAGTTCACTCAATCTCCAATACATATTTCTCATTGTTAGTAAAAATTCGGGTTCAGTTTGATGAGCACCATGACCTGGAACTAAATATCCAATTGTATAAGTTCCAAAATTAAGGTCGTTTATTGGCATTGGTCCATGGGGATCATAAGATCCGCCCCAAACATCATGGCGTTCCTTTTCTCCCCATATCCTAATTCCTCCTTGAGAATAAGGCGGTTCAATCATTTGATGTTCAGTTGGAGTTAATAAATCAGATTGATGGAGAATACTCACTTCTATAATAAACCGAGCATATTGCCGGACAAGAAAATGAGTAGTGGAGTATGGAGAGGAACTTGAAAAGAAATTTTCAAATATCCACCTCGATTTATTAGAGAAAAGAGATATAAACTGCTCATTATTTAAAATACTATGTTTGGTCATAACTATACCATAGTAAGCAGCAAGGATACGTTCCGATATATATGGATCATTCCAATTACAAGCATTTTGCATTAATTCATGATATTTTTCAGGAAATTTCAACCCGTATTTAAGTAGTGCAAAGGTAACTCTATTTCTATAATTTCTAATAGTCGTTGTACATAATAAGGCAATAATTTTCACTTTTTCGTGGAGAATTTCTACATTTTTGGTATTTTCTACATTTTTAATAAAAGATTTTACTTCATTCAAAAAGAAGTTATAATTCAGTCTTATCATTTCTGACCATCTTAGATCCCTATCTACCATCTCCATTCCAATAATGAAATCTACATAAAATTTTAGATGTAAAGGATGAGCAATATCTCTAATTTGAATTAAAAATAACTTATATACTTCTAGCATTCCTTTCTTTTCAATTAAAATATTTAAATTTAATTTGAAAATATCATGAATTTCTTTTTGATTTAGAAATTCCGTATCAATATAAAAAGCCATTTCCATTGGAATTAGAGGATTTTGAATAAAAATGTCAAATTTAAAAGGAGATGTGCTATGATTATTCCATAATATTAATGAAATAAACATTTTAATATCTAAAGCTAAAGGATGTAATGTATTTGGAAGAAATAATTTTTCTTGGATATCTTTAGAACATGCAAATGTCCGTAAATCTATAAGATTATTCTCAATGATCCATTTTCCAATAGAAAAACCTGCCAATTGATCAAAGGGATATTTAACATATTCTTCTTCTTCAATTACATATTGAAATAAAATATTATCAACTAAAATTTCAGACAAACTTCCATCAGAAATCGTATATTTTGTTTTTTGTATGATTTGATGAAATTTATCGGCTTTTATTTCGGTAGCATTATTTTCCCATAGATATTGATTTACAATATTTATATTATCATAAAATATTGGAGAAGTCGCGTGTAAATTTAGTCTATCCGTAATTTTTTTATTTATTATTTTAAAATATTCTTGATATAAATCTACAATATTTATATTTGTTAAATTCCCAAGAGTCCGACCTTGATTCATCTCACAGTAAATTTTTAAAATTAAAGGCCATAGAAAAATTCGATAACAATATTCAGTAATTTGTGAAACTTTTATTTGATAGTGTGAGAAAAATTTTTCCACTAATTTTCGAATATCATTTTCCCTAAATCCGTGGATTTCAATAATTTCTTCTTCTAAGTTTTGAGTTTTGTCATATATCATATCTCTGTAATTGGGCCTATAAGTAGTAATTAAAACAATATTCTTGAAGTTTTTTAAATTATTTATCAATTCTGGTAGATTATTCTTCCAAATTGAAGGAAAACGGCCGTTGATAAGGGATTCATTAACACCATCAATAATAATAGAAAATTTAACCTTCTTTTTTTTAGCTTTTTTGTTTACAATTGTTAAAAATTCATCCCAACTATAATTTGAACAGTCTATTTGTTCCAAAATCTGTGTGGAAAGAGGGCTTTCTTTTTTAAAATCGCTTCCAAATAGAAATATTGATGGTGTTTTCATATGAATTAGTGTTTCGTATAAATTAAATGAAATATGCGTTTTACCAACACCTGGTCCTCCAATTAAACTAATATTTTGACATTTTATATTTTCAATCCATGATTTAATTACAGAGTCATATCTAGAAGATATAGTTCCAATAAAAAATGGATGGTTATTATCAAAAAAATGTTGAGTTACTCGAAAAAAATTGGAATAATTAACAATGTTAAAAATTTCTAATCGTATTTTATGTATTTCATCTAAATCATTAAGATTTTTTAGGATTATTTGAATTTTTTTAGTAAGTTCTTTATAGTGGTTAATATACTTAGTAAAAAAATCCTCACTTACCAAGATTACCTCAGTCCATGAATTGTATGGAGTAATATCCGTTATTTTATCAGGTTTGGTTTGAGGAAATTTAATATTTGAGACCTTTTGAATAATATTTTTAATTTTTATTCTTTCATTTCTTAGATCTTTTTTTAAATTTTTTCTTAGAGTCTTCAATATTAAAAGATACTTTAAGAAATTTGAATCGCCAATATCGTGATGTAATTTTGAGATATATATTTTATTTACTCGTGCTTCTTTATTTCTATATATTGTCTCATAAAATTGATTAGTCTTTAGCTTTTCTTCTTTATATCCGATAGTTTTGTCAATTACAATCCCGATTATAATTGAGCAAATCTCGATACTTGCACTATAAATCGCTTTTGTCCAATCACCAATAATTAAGTAATATATAATGATTATTAGTATTACGAGAGTAATCGAAGATAAAGTGATTTTTGTTCCTCTTTTTAATTTTTTCATTTATTTTTCCCCCATCTTTTTATATTATAGGTATAAACTAATGATTTTTAGGTTTTCTATATCTTAAAAGATATTTTTCACTTTGAATTTTCTTTTTCCAATGGTTTGCCAAGTAATTTCCTTCTTTTTACCTACTTCTAAATACAAAAACGATTTATTTTTTATTTAGATAACCTGATATAAAAAGAAAGACACCGACAAAAATAAGTCAAGTATAATCCAAAATCGATTTCTGATAGCCTGTAAAACTTTCCACCTTCCCACTGATGATTCTCCGAGATTTATCCAGCGAAATCCCCGTCTTTTTATGAAGATCAACAGGAGTGGATTGGGATACAGACTCAGAAGTTTCAAACCCGTTATTAAACAAAATTCTCGCTTGGTTTCGCGACACATTCAGATTTTCCATCAGGTCCAATAGTTCCTCCTTAATCCCATGCTTTATTCTAACAGAAAGTTGACTGAGAATTTTATCGAAGGCAACCTTTTTTCCATTTCTAACCACCGTCTTTCTAATAAATCTGGCAATAGTTTCAAAAGTTAGTGCCACACGCGCCATTTCGTTAGTTAATCCGAAAATATCACCTGCACCAAATTTAGGAAAAAGTTCTAAAATGTGCTGGAATGTATGCTCGGATATCCAAAGTTTAATTATCTCTAATTGCTCATCCAGATTATTTTTTGACGACCTAAACGAATTAAAGAACAGTAAATTATTCAAAATGAACTCATCGGTGGAAAAGGCGTAGGTGTCCATCAAGTTTTTTATTTTAACGAGATGATCAGGATAGATGTAAAGGCTAACAGCCATGGAACCGAAGTCAGAGAGTAAATACCTATCCGAATGCGGAACCTTCTTAATGAGTCCTTCACGCTGTAAAAAGTCGAATACATACTGATGATTGCATATTAAGGGAATAAGGGACTGGATTACTTTCTTAGCATTATTTTTTTTTACATCAAGTTCTTCTTTTTCTTTTTCTTTCCCATCAGAAAAAATATCTGTAATAAAAAAAGTCAGGTGGGGGCACAGTTTCTTGTAAAATTTATTATCGTTTTTAATATCGAATCTATATCGCTTTGACGGGTTGCACGAACAATAAAAGCCATCCGATAAATTTATCCTGCAATAATACTCTCCCGAATTACGATACACGGATCCTTCAACCGCATTTGACCTTATTTTAGTTATTTCCGACATAACTTCCATTTTTTTATGAAAATTACTCCCATAGTTTCGTAAAAAATACTGCGGTGTCATTTTCTGGATAAACAGATATTGAAACAGATCATCATTTTCGGAATTTTCTGAATTTGCGTTGATACAATAAGCGTAGAAAGTTTTTGCGAATTTGGTTTTAATTTCAACCAAAGATATTTCAGGATTTTCTGTGATAAGTAGCAATATAAATTCCTGAAGTGCGTAAGTTTCGCCGAGTTTTGATACCAGCTCCGAATATTTGGGCTTCATTATCTGCCCTTCAAACTTAAAATACTCACCAAGCACGAATTCGTACTCCTGCTCATTTCTAATCAGTATATATCCTATCCCTTCGGTGTCGTATCCGAACCTTCCCGCCCTTCCGAGCATTTGAAACATAATATTTGCGGAGTGAACCTTCATAACGCCTTGCTGTGAATACGATAGCCTCATTTCGGGATTTTTGTAATCTTTTTCTGTTAGGTTGATCGATTTTCTGTATTGGATTATATCGCTAACTATTACAACTCTCGCAGGTGTATTTATTCCCGCCGCCAGTGTGGTCGTTGCCACCAAGACTTTAATCACGCGCTGACGATACAAATCTTCAATTAAATGCCTATCCTCACTACCAAGTGCTGCATTATGATACGCAATTCCGTATCCTATAACATCTGGGAGTCCTTTAGCCAGTGTTTTTCTCTTGATAAGTTTCTGTCTTGCATTTTCACATTTTCTTACATCATTTGGGTCCAAGAACTTTCTTACGCTTTTTCTAAGCTCTTCGCAGAAATTTAAGCAGTCTTTTCTCCGATTAACAAATATAAGAAGCTGCCCGTCACCTTCCAAAGTTTTTGTTACTATCTCCCTAATTTTAGGTACTTTATTATCATATAGTTCCAATTTATAGGTTAAAGGAACAGGTCTGGAAACCGAATGTATTAACACGAATTTTTTTCCAAACGACTCCAACCACCCATGAAACTGCTCGTAATTGCCGATTGTCGCACTAAGTGCAATAAATTGTAAAAATTTAATCTTGGTTAGTAAATTCATAACAACTTTTTCAAGCCTCGGTCCACGCTGAGATGCCCCGATTTCGTGAATTTCATCCACAATCGCCACTCTAACACCTTCAAATATTGGATTATTCTGCCTAAGTAGTGCGTCGCATTTTTCAAAGGTGGTTATGATGAGATCAGCTTCTGATAGGTCCTGTATTTGCGATTCATTATCCCCTGTTGTTACTATTACATTAAGATGGTATGGTTTTAGGGTATCCGTAAAATAAGTGGCTTTTTCATGCGCGAGTGCTTTATAGGGAACAAGGTAAATCGCCTTTCCGAGATTTTTAAGTAAGATATTAAGGATTGCCATCACCCCTATCAGAGTTTTTCCGCTTCCAGATGGTGTGCAAACCAAGAAATTTTGATGGAAAAATAATCCCCTTTCAACGGCTTCTATCTGCATCGGGTTAAGACTTGTGATATCTTGCTCTTTAAGTATGCGTGATATCATGGAATAATCCAAAATTTTATCCACCGAAGCATCCGCCATTTTATTTAATCACCTGTGGGAACTAAGTGCTTTTTGATAACATTTCATACAGACATTAAGAACTTTATATCCCAAATCGGTTATGTGCGAGAATTTTTCATTTTTTCTTTCTTCCATTGAGATGTCTGGTAGTTGGTCCCAAATGAATTCCAATTCTTCGGAATTTATATCTTGAACCAAAAAATCCACCTGTAGCAATTGGTTTAGATCGGTTTTCTTTTTACAAAACGCGCTTTGCAAATTATTCCTATTTTTTGACATAAAGTTCTCTCCTTATTTTTTTATTCATTATTGAAATCAGATTTTTTTGATGGTTATTGGCTAATTTTTCATATTCCACTAATTTTTGAACGCAAGACACCCTAAATTCCGCTTCTGCTAACATGTCCACCCACTTAGTATGCGTTAGAGGGCGGTGATTGTAATAGATAAAATGAATATGGGCATATTTCGGAGCTTGTTTTTTAAGAAGTTCTAATAGTTCCTTATCACTTAGATGCTCGCTTGACGAATAGGCAATATTATGCTTTCCCTCCCAACAAATTCCGTATTTTCGGGATAAAACGTAATAGGGGATTTTAAGGGTTTCCATTTTCCTAAAAAATCCAATCAAATTCGTGTTAATATAAAGTTTGGACAGAAGGCATTTATCTCCAGGAGAAATATTTTTATTTTTACTTTTGGAACAGATACGAATTCCCGCTATAAAATTCACAAACAACCCCCCATAAACACCTTAACTTTTCCTTTTTCTAATAGATATTGATAAGTTTGGCGGATATTGGTTTGGGATATCTTCAAATCGCTGTTCTTATCGGTAAATGTAAATGAAAGGGTAAGAAAATTATCATACTGGAAAGTTTTATCCTTAACTCCTTTGGTTGTTTGATACAGATA
>JAUWMK010000293.1 GCA_030613185.1 Promethearchaeum sp. | reverse complement strand
GGTTTTTTTATTCTGGTGTGTCTCTCTAATCCTTCGGGTTCTAAAGAAATTTTCTGACCATTTAATAAGCCTGCAACTCCGATTAGGTTGGGATCCTCATCGCTTACATTTGGGCACCCAGGAGTATAAAATTTTGGCTCTTCGTATGTAGTAATCACACCTTCATAATTTCGCAATACTACACGATTGTTCCCTTGTGAAATTAAATAATTAGGCATTACTGGAATTTTACCGCCACCTCCTGGAGCATCCACGACGAATGTAGGAACACAAAAACCAGATGTATGTCCCCGTAAACCTTCAATAATATCAATGCCTTGAGCTACTGTGGTTCGAAAATGAGATAATCCCATTGAAAGATCACATTGATATAAATAATAAGGCCTAACCCTCATTTTCACTAATTCGTGAACTAATTTTTTCATTACAGGGATGCAATCATTAATACCTCTTAAAAGAACAGATTGGTTTCCGAGTGGAATTCCAGCATCAGCAAGCATTGCGCAAGCTTTCTTGGAATCATCAGTAATTTCATTCGAATGATTAAAATGAGTATTTAACCAGATTGGATGATATTTCTTTAACATTGAACATAATTCAGGAGTAATTCTTTGAGGCATAACACAAGGTGTACGCGTACCAATTCGGATTATTTCCACGTGTGGAATTTTACGCAAATTTGAAATGATATATTCTAGTCTTTTATCTGAAAGCAATAAAGGATCTCCGCCTGACAATAATACATCTCTTACAGATGGTGTATTTGCAATATATTCAATTGCTTGATCAATCTGTTCTTTGGATGGTGCTTTATCCACATGACCTGCAAAACGGCGACGAGTGCAATGACGGCAATACATAGAACAAACATCAGTGATTAAGAAAAGCACTCTGTCAGGATATCTATGTGTAATTCCGGGAACGGGGGAATCTGTATCCTCATGTAAAGGATCTTGGAGATCGGCATCCGACATTTGTGTTTCTTTTATTGAAGGAACAGACTGTCTTTTTATTGGATCAATAGGATTATTAGGATCGATTAATGAGAGATAATATGGAGTAATTGCCATCCTGAAGACTTTTGTTGTATCTATTACGTTTAGTTCCTCTTCTCTCGTCAAATCAAGATAATTTTTTAGCTGTTCTACATTTCCAATACGGTTTTTAACTTGCCAACGCCAATCGTTCCATTCTTCATTAGATATATGTGGAAACAATTCTTCTCGTCTATTTACGCGCATGATTATTACCTAAACATATTTTTCTTGAAAAATCTTCATAAGTTTTGGGCTTTCTCTTAAAATATCTAAAGTGATTTTAGCGTGTCCTTTTGTATATCCATTACCAATTATCATTGAAACATCTTTTCCGACACCTTCAGCACCTAAAGCAGCTTTGGTAAAACTTGTAGCCATTGAGAAGAAATATACTATTCCATCATCACGCACTGGAAGAATACTAGACATTTCGGTATCAGATATATTCACACAGTTAATCGATATATCAACTTCTTTCCCATCATTAGCTTCAAGTGTCTTCTCATAGACCTCAACAGGATTTCTTGCATCTGCAACAACTACTGAATCACAAAAACCAACACTTGAAAGATATTCTGCACGTGCTTCATTACGGGCTAAACCTAATACTTTTCCTGTAGAACCCACTATTTTTTTGGCAATATATGAACACATCACGCCAGATTTTCCAGTTGCTCCCAATATTAGTACGTTATTACCAGGTTTAACAAGTTTAATTGTTTGAGCTGGGGCACCTGCAATATCTAAAGCCGCTAAAGCTACAGCATCAGTCATATCTTCAGGAAGTTTTGCATAGATCCCACTTTCAAATAGAATTGCTTGAGCTTTAACCATTACTTTGTCAATGTCCATCTTAATATCTAATATGTCTTGAATTTTCAAGGGGGTTAAAGATAGTGAAACCAACGTAGCAATTCTATCTCCAACAGCTAGGTTAATTTTATCCTTAATTGCATCACCTATTTGTGCTATTTTTCCCATGAGCATTCCACCAGATCCAGTTACCGGATTTTGCATTTTGCCCCTTTCTTCAACAATTTGCATAATCTTATTTTTAATTTTTTCTGGATCTCCGTGAGCCTCGCTTTTCAATTGAGTAAAACTTGCAGAATCAATATTAAGTGCATCTACATCAATTAGAATTTCATTGTCGAAAATTTCCATATCGTTGGAAATTTTTTGTGCTGCTTGTGGCATAAAACCAACAGGTTCAATAACTCGATGTATACCAAATTTATTTCCTTTTTTCATTAATATCACCAGTTTAAATTTATTAATATTCCAAACTAATAATGTTTTTCGACAAAACAAATAGGGACTAGCTTCCCATTAGAAAACATAGTTTACTGCCTAATAGAGAAGGAAAAAAGAATTGAATTATTGTAAAAATTCTTCAAGATATTTGTAATTGTCTGTTAGTTTTCCTTGGTAAACGATGATTGCGTTTTTTATTTCAGAAGGTAAATCTAATTCTTCAAAATTTCCTTTAAAATCTGCTTTGGCTAAAGGTAAAACAAATTCTTTTAATGTTGAACTGAAACTGGCTGATGATTCTATAGGTAATTCACAAGGTAAATTATCAATTGCCATAATTGGCATTCCACCTTTTACAAATCCTAAGGGTGCGCTATCTGTGAATGGATTATAAGTAATTATTGGATTATCAGGTTTTGTTGATTGAAGAGAGCCTTCAATAGCACCTTCAATATCAATTGAAATGTCACCAATTATTTTTAATCTGCTATCTTCTTTCACCAATGATTTGAATCCTTCCTTTCTTATCAATCGAGGATATTTTTCTGACCAAAAGATAGCATTTACTAAAATTGTTAAGTATGGAAGATATTCATGGAATTTACTGTGGTATTTATCCAAGCCATTATCATAATAATCTTGTAAGTCAAATTTTGTGTTTGGATCATTAGGTTCCACTAAATGTTCTTCTTTGAAAACAATTTTATAAACATGATTTTTGGAATAATCACCCTTTTCAACAAACGATTTTAAATCAGATGGTTCAATTTCAATGACTGGTAAAATATCTAAGACTGATTGAGCTCCTTTAGAAACATTACCATATCCAGCAAAACCACAAATTAATGGAATTTTTAAACCATCTTTTTCAATGCTCTTTGAAAGTTCTTCTATATATTTCGTTTGGTCCTCAATATTCTTGTATTCAAAAGTATGTTTTAATTTTAAAAATGGAGATTGAATCCCATCAAATTTTAATAATCTTTGCCCGTACCCCCATAAAATCTCATTCATGCCTGATAATCCTGCCCAATTGCCAAAAAATATTAACCTCCTACCTTTAGAATCCACAACTTTTTCATAATCAATAAGAGTTGCATTTTCATTTAATATTTTTTTTAGCATAGGCATATTATACAATTGGCCTTTGATTACATGACTGAAGAAGGCATAAACTTTCTGGGCAATTAATTTTGAAGGAATTTCTTTAACTGCAAAAATAACATCCATATTTTCAAGATTATTTTCTATGATTGCTCCTTCATTCTTGAACTCACTATCTGAAAAAGCACGTATATCAGAAGATTGAACAATAAATTGACAATCGTGGTTTTCTATTAATTCTCTTATATCTTTAGGTATTAATGGCGTTCTTCTTTCCCATTTATTTTTATCTTCTTTTCTAATGCCGAGGATGTTCACATTTTATTTTAACTAAAAAATTTATAAAAATTTTTGGAAAATATTCAAATAAGATATATATTTTTTTCAATATTATTCAAATAAGAGTTATTTATTTTGACGGTGACAAAAAAATGAAAAAAGTATTACTATTTGGAGCGGGATTAGTAGCAGGTCCAACTGTTCAATATTTATTAGAACATGGATTTGACGTAACGATTGCAAGCCGAACTATTTCTAAAGCAGAAAAATTGATTGGAAACCACCCAAATGGCCACCCTCTTCAATTTGATATAACAAAAAATCCAGAAAAATTAGATGATCTAATTAAAGAATGTGATATTGCCATTAGTCTATTGCCATATATTTTTCATGTTCAAATTGCAAAGAGTTGCATTAGAAATCAAAAACATATGGCAACTACATCCTATGTTAGCGATGAGATGCGACAACTTGATGATGAGGCTAAAAAAGCAGGAATTATTCTTCTAAACGAAATGGGTGTCGATCCGGGAATAGACCATATGGCAGCTCAGGAAATAATTGATAAAGTGCATGAAAAAGGTGGAAAAATCGATAGTTTTCGTTCTTTATGCGGAGGATTACCTGCCCCAGAAGCAAACACTAACCCATTTGGATATAAATTATCATGGTCGCCCCGTGGAGTTTTATTGGCTGGAAGAAACACAGCAGAATATTTAGAAGACGGAAAAAAAGTTGTAATTCAAGGTAAAGATCTCTTTGATAATTATTTTCCATACAGCGTAAATGGATTAGGAGAATTTGAAGCATATCCAAACCGTAATTCTAACCCTTATATTGAAACTTATGGAATTCAGGAAACAAATTTCATATTACGAGGAACTTTGAGAAACAAAGGATGGTGTTCCACCTTAAAGAAAATTGCAGATATGGGTCTGATGGATTTACAAGAGAGTGAAATTGAAGAAAATACTAATTTTGCACAATTCATGAAAAAATTCCTTAATTTATCCGATAAACCAATAAGGGACGCGATTGCTGAAAAATTCAATATTTCGGATGAAAAAATTATTGACCGCTTAGAATGGTTGGGTTTATTAGGAGAGGAAAAAATTCCTTTCAATAAAGGGAGCCCTCTTGATGTTTTAGACTATCTTTTTAACAAAAAAATGCAATATTCTCCAGGAGAGCGTGATATGTTAGTATTAATCCATGAATTTATCGCAAGTTATCCAGATCACAAGGAAAAAATTACTGCAACAATGATTGACTACGGTATTCCTAATGGTGCGAGTTCAATGTCTCGTACAGTTGGACTTCCAGTTGCTATCGGTGTTCGTATGATTCTTGAAGGAGCAATAACTGAAAAAGGAGTGCATATTCCAATAAAGAAGAATATTTATACGCCAATATTAAAAGAATTGGCTGAAATGAAAATTAAATTCGTGGAAACAACAGAAAAAATCGATTAATTTTTTTTTTTTAACTTCTTAATTGTATTCAATTAAATAATTGTGACAAAAAATGGACTTGCTTTTATTTATATTGAATTAACTTAAATAAAATTCAAGAATATAATTTTGAAGGTGAATAAAATAAGTAAAAATATATCAGATCCTAATTTTGATCGAGCTAAATATGAAAAAAAATTGCAACAATCTCGATCATCAGTTGTGGGTACTTTAACAGGATTTTTAATCGTAACAATTGTCATGATTGCAGTTGGACACGGGGCATGGTGGAGTATTATTCCAATTCTTTGTGTTGGTTATGGATTTATTGATCAGGTAGTCGAGTATCGATTACGCAAACGATATGCTTCTAAAAAAGAGATTAATGCTATAAAAGCACCAATGGGTGCTTGGTTCGGTTTTATTTTAGTTTCATTTATTATGAGCTCAATTTTTGGTAGTTTCTTTAATTGGATTGCTTTAATTGTAGAAGTTGCAACATTTTCTGGTGGAGTTTATACAACCATGGATTATATGAATTTAAAAAGACGAAATTTTCAAAAAATAGAGGAACCATCAGATTCAAGTGATATTGAATCCTATGAAGAGCCAATAAAATCAGAAACCAATGATGTTACATCTGAAGATGATTCTCAATATTGTCCTTTTTGTGGAAATAAAGTTTCAGGTGGAAAAAAATATTGTCCATCTTGTGGAAATCAATTTTAATTCCATAATTTCTTTTTTTTTGGGATATATTTTTAACGATAAATTGTGGAAACTACAGAATTTTTTTTTCTGATATAAACCTTAAGTTTACAAGTTGTGCATCTTTTTTAATTTTGTTTTTAATCTATATTAATTTTTAGGCCGACATAATCTTTTCTTCATCATTTTGCTATATTCATCCGATATTTTCAATCTCTTCTGGAAGAATGATATAAGTTGC
>JAUWMK010000281.1 GCA_030613185.1 Promethearchaeum sp. | reverse complement strand
CAACAAAATGTTAATGCCCGAAGATCTCCACCCATACAAATTGGAACTGGTGCATTTTCCCAAGAGGGAATGTTTCGTAAGAATTTTTTATCTATATTTTGGTTTGTGATGTATTCCATACCTTTCAAATAATGGAAATTTGTTATTATAGTTAAATTCTATTAGTTTTTATATACCTATAGTACTATAATTTATATATGCCAACCACAATCCAGATAAAAAAAACAACACTATCCAAATTAAAAAAACTGAAGGAGGAAAAAAAAGTGAATAGTTATGATGAAGTTATTGAAGCACTGATTCAAAATGAGTTAAATCTACCAAAAAGTCTCCTTGGTTTTATGAAGCAAAAAACAACTTCATTCACACGGGATATAGAGGACAAGGATCATGAAATATAAATATGTACTGGACTCTTATGCTTGGGTTGAGTATGTTATAGGCTCACTTATGGGTGAATTTGTGGAATTTCTGTTGAATAATGCGGATTGTTTTACTCCGACAATTGTAATTGCTGAATTATCAGATAAGTTTCACCGGGAAAAAAAATTGAAAGATTGGGAACTTTTATTCAAATTTTTAAAAAATACAACACAGATAATACCTCTTAGTGAAATGCTTGCTTTTCAAAGTGGTCAACAAAAAACAAAACTCCGAAAAAAACACCTACCTGGAGACCAAAAAGTAGGACTTGCTGATGCAATTATTTATCAAACATCTTTAAATCATGAAGCTAAATTAGTAAGCGGGGATGATCATTTCAAAAATATAAAGAATGTAATTTATTTGAAGAATAAGAGCAAGATTAAGCAAGAAATGAAAAGGATCAACGAATATGAGTCAAGAAACAATCATTAAGCATTTGATAATATTATAATAAAAAAAATTGAAATATTCTGATCTTTATTAATTGGATTTTTTATTAAAGTTATAAGTTCACAAAATGAATTTATTTTTATGTCTAAAATAGTTCGAATAAATTTGGGAACTAAAGAAATTAAAATAGAACCCGTTGAAAAAGGCCATTCGTATGAATTTTATGGAGGGCGCTCTCTATCTGCAATAATTTTACTGGATGAAGTAGATCCGAAAGTAGATCCATTATCAAGGGATAATAAATTAATATTTGCTTCGGGCTTGTTGGGGGCGACGTTTGCTCCAAATTCAGGTAGGTTTTCCATCGGAAGTAAAAGCCCACTTACCGGGGGAATAAAAGAGGCAAATGTAGGAGGGCTAGCACCTACTCTTTTATGTAGAACTGGTATAAAGGCCATTATTTTTGAGGGAAAAGCCTCCAATTGGCAGTTATTAAAAATTGAAGATGACAAAATCGAATTGATAGATGCCAATCCTTATGTTGGAATGAATAATTATGAATTGGATTTACAACTTTCTAAGAGATTTGGAAGCAAAATTGGTGTCTTTAGCATCGGGATTGCAGGAGAAAAGCAAATGAGAGCTGCCTCAATTGCATCCATGGATCTTGAGGGGTATCCTTCACGACATGCAGGAAGAGGGGGTTTGGGTGCTGTTATGGGTTCAAAAAAGTTGAAAGCGGTAATAATTGTTCCACCAAAAGTAAACCAAATTAAGTATCATGATAAAAAATCTTTCCAACAAGTTGCATTAAAATGGGGAAAAAACCTTCAAGAATCAAAAAAAACCTTCTCAAAATTTGGAACATTAATTGGATTAATGGGAATGAATAGTGTGCATGGTTTACCAACTAAGAATTTTCGAAGTGGATCTTTTAAAGATGCTGATAAAATCTCGGGAGAAGCATTACACGAGTATTTATTGAAGAATAATGGAAAATATGGTGTTTCTTGCAGCCCAGGATGCATGATTCGATGTTCTAATATCGTTTTTGATAAGGAAGGAAACCATATCACATCGAGTTTAGAATATGAAACTGTTGCGCTAAATGGTTCAAATTTATTAATTAACGATATCGAAAAACTGGCTATTATTGATCATATATGCGATGATTTTGGTTTGGATACAATTGAAGTTGGTAACGCATTGGCTGTTTTTATGGAAGCCGGAATTATTAAGTGGGGTGATGCGGATGGTTGTATTGCTTTACTTAAAGAAATAAAAAACGATAATAAAAATTCCTTAATTCTGGGTAATGGTGCCGTCGAAGTAGGATCTGTCCTTAATATTTCCAGAGTTGCACATGTTAAAGGTCAAGGGCTGCCTGGTTATGATCCTCGCACATTTAAAGGAATGGGCGTTACTTATTTAACAAGCCCTATGGGTGCTGATCATACTGCTGGAGCGGCGATTATTAATCGAACACCTGATTCAGATCTTGACTATGGAAAACTCCATACACCTAAAAATAAGGTAGAATTATCAAAAAGGTTGCAAGTTTTTACAATGATCCTTGATTCCATGGGACAATGTTATTTTGTTGGACCGAATATTGAAAATATGTCAAAATTGGCCAAGATGTTGAATGCACGATATGGATGGAATTTGAAAACAGAAGATTTGGTTGAATTGGGACAAAAATGGTTGAAAATTGACCGCGATTTCAATGTAGCTGCCGGTTTAGATGCCACTGATTATTTGCCCTCGTTTATGTTGAAAGAAAATCTTATTGATCTGCCAGATCGATTGTGGGATATTGAACAAGATGAAATATCATCTTTTTGGAAGAAATTATAATCCCTAGTTTATTTAGATATTTTTTTAGGTTTATTTCTTTAAATATAATACATGGTCTCTACAGTTATTTTGCAAGTCTATTTGATATATGGCTTGATTTTTATAATGTTTTCTTATTTTGCAATTAAAGCATTAATAAGAACACGAAATCGGATATCCATTACTTTGTCGCTTGTTTTCATTATTCCAGCATTGGGGATATTGACAAATATTCTATACCGAACTATCGATACTTACAATTTTAACTTAATTGGGAATAAAATCACAATCATTTTATCGTGTTTGGGATTAATTAATATCTATTTTTTTGTTGAATTGGTTAGCAAATCGCAAGTTAGTTTTCCATTATGGAAACAGATAACAATATTTGTTATTTATGCTATATTATTATCGGTATTATTCTTTATTCCAAATGGAGTGGAGTTTGAATATAATGGGGTTCCGGGAATTGAAGGATACGACACTCGAGTTTTAGATCCGTTAGATTTAGGAGTGCCCGTTTGGACAACAACGTTCTTTTTGTATGGTTTAATCATTTCTCAAGCTCTCATAATTTGGTTGATTTATATCACAGTTAAACAATATAAAGAATTTGGGAAAGATAGCAAATTTGGGAGAAAATATATACAAACTTTGATTGGTATGATTTTAATGGATATTGTTATAGTTGGAAGTTTTGTATTTAATTATATAAATATTCCGATAGGACGAACAATTAATTTAGTGGCTGGAATTTGTATATTCCCAGCAGCAATTCTACTTTATCTAGGATTAAGACAGGAAAAAGAAGAGTAGAATTTTTTTATTTCCTTTTTTTAATTTATTTCATTCAGTTCTTACTTTTCTAAGTAAATGTTTTCACTTTATTGATAATGTAAATTCGAGTTTAGAAAAATATCATTATTGAAATTATGGGTAATTATTCTAAATATTCCATTATTTAATAGCTTTAAATTTGTGGAAAATAAAATATTGAATAATAAGAAAATGGAGTGATAACAATTGAAAAAAAAAAACTTATTTCCGATAATCTTTTTTTTGTTTCTCTTGAGTATGTCTTTCAATGGAAATACAAATAAAGGAATTATTACAGAACATAATGATCTAAGTATTCCAAATGATCAATTACCTGCTAATAACCCGATAATTGGTCTTTATTCGAATGCAGAAATGGATACATTCTTTGCTGGGAATGGGACATTAGGAACTAGTTGGGCAGACGCTTATGTGTTAAAAGATCGAGTATTTGATGGGGGTCCAGATCGAACATGTATTGAATTTAAAGATACTTCAAAATATGTAATTATTGATAATTGCACATTTATGAATGCAAAAGAAGGACAATATGGTGTTTTACTAAATAATGCCAATAATACATTAATAAATAACAGTAAATTTTATGATTGTGATTGGGGAGTCCTTGCTTATAGCGGAGAGAATGCAACAGTTAAAGATTGTTATTTTTCAGGAAATAATTATGGGGTTGAATGTTCATATTATGATTTTGGTAATATAACGGGTAATTTTTTTGGGAATAATAACATTTCCATTCAGTTAAATTGGGGGAATTATGATTCAGTAGCAAATAACGAAATTGCAATTAATAACTGGGGGATTATTAATTATGGTGGATGGGATAATGAAATTTTAAATAACAATATATCGCACACTACTGAAGATGGAATATATATAATGGCCTCAAGCCCTGTTAACCCTAATATTCTGGTTGCTAATAATAGGCTTGAAGATATTGGAGACGATGGAATTGAAGTAGACATGTGGGGTTGCACGATTGAGAACAATACCTTAAGTAATATCGGATCTGACGGGATACGGGTCCTAAAAAGTGATAATAATATTATTAATAACACAATCACTGGTGGAAATTCATATGGTATCTATGCAGCAAATTCAGATTTACAAATTAAAAACAATACTATTTCAAACTTTGAAGAATATGGCATTTATCTTGGTTCTACATACTCAACTACGGATTGCCAATATAATCGTTTGTATTCATGTGGATTTTATATTGGATTTATATCAACCGGATTTATTTTAGATGAGACAAACACAGTTAATAATAAACCAGTACTTTTTGATTATGATAATGCAACTGTAGATATCTCTTATACCAATATATATGGACAAATTCTTCTCTACAATTGTTCAGATGCGATTATCGATTCAGTTTCTACATATGGAATATTGTTAAATGAGTGTAATTCAAGTTCAATCACTAATTGTAATGTTTCTTTCGCCGGGATATCGTTGAGATTTTGCTATTCAAGTTCAATCACTAATTGTAATGTTTCTACATCTGGGATAACATTGTATTATTGTGATTCAAGTACGATCACAAATTGTGACGTTTCGGGATCAAATTTAGATGGCATAGATATTCAGAGTTGTCCCAATATTATCATTGATTCTTGTGAGGTAAAAACTACCGGGAGAAATGGGCTTTCATTATATTCCTCAAATTACTCGACAATTAAGAATAATGAATTCAACGATATGCCTATTGCTTTACGAATTGGTTATTCTGATTTTTCAAATATTTTAAATTGTCAGATCCAAAATTGTGAGGATATGGGAGTAAAAACTGAATTTTCAAATAATATCACTGTTGAAAACTGTGAGATCATTAATGGTGGGTTGGTTGGGATCGATATTTCCGAATCCGAATCAGTTGAGATTGTAAATACTTTAATTGATACAACTATTGGATCAGGAATTTTTGCACGTTGGAATAGTAATTTCCTTGAAATTCAAGGGTGTACCATTAGAAATAATCCTGATTGTGGTATCGGCATAAGATTAAGTGATTTTAAAATAATTAATAATCTCCTCGAAGATAATATTGAATCTGGGATTTTAATTGATAATTATGATCTTACAGGTGAACACTACATCTATATAGCGAATAATACCGTTAATAAGAGTGCTCGAGGAATCGATTTGATGTACGTCTGTGAACTCGGTGGTAATGTTGAACTACTTAGTAATTTAATTGAAAATTGTCAGTATGGAATCCACACTTCATCTAGTCATTATATCACCGCTGATTTAAACACTATCTCCGATTGTGGATCAGGAATTAGATTTGCTGGTGCGGAATCTTCTAATATAAGACATAATTCGATAAGCCAGTGTGATTGGGGAATAGAAGCTCTGGATAGTCAAAATATTGAAATATCATATAATTTGATCAATACCACGAATATTGGGATTTCATACACTGAAATCTCTGGAGAAATACGATATAATACAATATTTTATTATGAAGAATGCATATCGGGATATACATCATTAGCTTTAGATGAATCGGACAATAATTGTACAAAAATAAGTAAACCAAGTGGCGATGATGATGGTAAAATCATAAGCGGATTTATTTCAATGACTCTATTAACCTTTGGATCTCTAAGTGTGATTAGTATATTTCTCTTAACAAAAAAAAGAAGAATGGAGAAGTAATTTTTTCTCTTCTTCCTTAATTTTTTTCTTATTCTTTCTTAAAGCAAAATAAAATTAACGTAAATTAAACAAAATTTTTTTCTATTTTACACTCAACCTGATCCGATAGAGATAAAAAATAGAAAAAGAAAAAAACTTTAGCCCAAGTGTCTAGCGACACTTGTTAGAGATAAAGTTTCTATTTTTTATTCACGTTCTTTAAGTCATCCTTTGGGTTTAAATCTTCAAGATCCAAATGTTCTGCTTTCTTAATTAACCGTTTGAATCC
>JAUWMK010000351.1 GCA_030613185.1 Promethearchaeum sp. | reverse complement strand
GCTGGTTACTCGTTAAATTGAAGAATAGTTCGCGCAGCGTAGATTCTAAAGGAAGTAATAAAAAAAAGGAAGGATAGAATGTTCCAACTTTGTTTTACTCTGTGCGGTCTGGTTTTTTTCAGACCGACAGATAAAAAGATTATATAATACTTAAGATTCACATAATCAAGGATAACATTATTTTGGTAACTGTTCTGCAGAAATTTTAACTGGTTCATGCAGTAAATGCGCATTAGAAGATATTTTAATTTCATCTACATAGAAAACATTGCCCTGAATTTCAGAATTTTCACCAATATGAACATTTCTGCCCTGAATTTCACCTAGAACTTTAATATGATTAACAGAAACTTTTTCTTTTACAGCAATGTCCCCCGTTATTAAGGATTTCTTTGAAAATGGAATCTTTACATAATTAGATTTTTCGATTATCACATTTTCACCAACAACATTACCGGAGATTTTCCCGCGACCCAATATTTTTATAGTTCCACGGGATGATAAATCACCCTTCACTGTCGTAGATCCAGCAAAAAATGCGCCTTCTATTGCGCGGAGGTGATCTTTACATTTAAAAGCACCCTCTATATGAATCGATCCTTTTACATTGACACTTTCCCTAATGCTAGTTGCTCCTTCAATATGAACGTCTTGTTCGCATTCCAATTTTCCCTTGCATGTAAAAGCACCTTCGCATTTGAAATCACCGTGTATTACTAAATTACCTTTGGATCTCAATAATCCTTCTGTGTGAAGACTATCGCACTCGAAATTTCCATCAATCCGTCCGAAACCGTTGATTTTGATATCTTGTAAAATTTTACCAGCGGGAATTTTCGCTAAACCATCAAATTGCATTACTCGGGGTTCAAAATCCGCACTAAATTCTTCATTACTCATAATGAAATAATCTATGTTTTCCAACCTTATTAATGAAGCTAAAAATTTCCAGCATGTGTGAATATGAATAATTATTCAATGAAAAATTCCTTCTCCTTCTTCCAAATGTTGTGGTGTAATTATTTGGATAGTTCTTAACTTATTTGCTGGAATAATACTTATGTTTTTTTCTAAGATGTTCATATATATTTTTTATCAATACTGAAAAAATATAGGAAATCTTTTTTACTATGAGTTTCATCTATTTTATTGTGTCTAAAACAAAAATCACCCGAAATTATCAAATAACAATTCCCAAAGATATACGTGAAAATCTTAAGTTAAAAATCGGAGATAACATGCAA
Organism: Promethearchaeum sp.; assembly: GCA_030613185.1. Classification (GTDB taxonomy): domain Archaea; phylum Asgardarchaeota; class Lokiarchaeia; order Sigyniarchaeales; family Promethearchaeaceae; genus Promethearchaeum. The sequence goes on along the minus strand of JAUWMK010000351.1, from coordinate 3,705 downwards.
ATTCATATTATCAATAAAAAAATCGTTTTAGAACCCATTGATGAGAATGTTTGGGAGAATATTTCGGACTTTTTACCCGAAAATTTCGATAAAATACAAAAACTCATACGGAATGATCAAATAGATCGATTTAAAAAAATGGGGATAATTTAGGATAGAAAATGAGAATCATAATAGATACCTCCGTTTTCGTTTACATAGATCGTAAAGACCAAAAAATAATCGAAATTATGAAAGAATTACACAAGCATCATGAACTCTATATTAGCACAATAACAATTTCTGAAATTTTAACAGGTTCTAATCTTCGCAGAGATGCAAAAAAATCTGTTGAAAAGGCCAAAAAACTATTCAACCAAATTAAATGGATTAGTCTTGATTCTCAAATAGCTGAAAAAGTCGGAGAATTAAACGCATATCTCATTTCACAAGGAAAAAAGATTGAATTACCAGATGTTATAATATCTGCTACTTGTTTGGTAAATAATTTGGATGTAATTCTTACATTTAATAACAAACATTTTAGAAATATTCCATCCCTAAAAAACAAAGTGATGAATCCTTTACAGTTAAAAATTATAATGAAATATTCAAATTCTGAAAATTTTCATGATATAACTAAGAAATTCTTAAAATTTATTGATGAAAATGATTTAGAAGTGGATGAATATGAAAAATTTTTTAGTTGATTCATGAAGAATAAAAAAAATTAACTAGATTTGATAATAGGTTGACGAAGTACTGTTTTCAAGCGTTCTGGTTCAACACGACGGGGATCACTTAGATAAATTTCATGATGATGGCCATTTAGATTATAACCATTTTCTTTAGCAAACTGGTGCATTTTTTTGATAGTTGGCGGTTCTTCATCATAAGGTCCCAAATACATTATTTGAACACAAGTCCCTTCATTATATTGTTCATATCGGAGTTTTGAAAAGAAAATAGGATTTTTAGTTTCCTTTAAAATTTTCATTGCTTTTTTTATTTGGACATCTTTAATAAAATCGGGGATTCGAATCATCATAGTCCATTGCCATTTATCCTTGTCCTCCATTGACCATTCATCCATTTTCGGCATATACCACAATCCTTCTAATGGAGGTACAACATAATCCTTACTGGGTGTTTCCTTTTTTATCACTTTCATCTTTAGAGTATAAGAGATGTTATATAGAATCTGCACCACATCCTTATATTCTTCAGATGTATTTGGATCCCCTGTTCCATCAACCATAAAAAACATCATTTTAGGGATTTTAAGGATTATCGGCGTTTTCAAAGAAGGTTTATACAAATCTGGGAACTCCTTTTTATAATCAAGTTTTTTTTTTGTTGGCATTTTTCTCACTTTGATTTGTTCGATTTTAATTCCTTTTTTAATTTATTTTCGAGGTTTAAAGCTTTTTGTAGGGCATTTTTCGACATCTAAGGTTGCAGGTACTTCATGTCCGAAACAATCACCCTTAGTATCATCTATTGGTTTATAAAATTGACAATCTTTACATTGAGCCATTTTTCTTCACCTGTTTTTACCTATGCATATTCATTATAGGTTAATTAACTATTAAATTTGTGACAATAAAAAAATTTATTATTTCTAAAATATATTATTAACTTGTCACAAAATATCTGATGATGGTTAAATGATGATTCAAAATAATTTACAATTAAAATTTTTCTTAAACGAATTGGGGCTTTCCGATATTCAAACTAACATATATCAATATTTAATACTACAAAATTCAAGAACAATCAATCAAATAAAGGAAAAATTGAATTTATCCTATTCTCAAACCATTAATAATTTAAATATAATGCAAAAAAAGGGACTTATTGACTCAGGAAATATTAAACCTAAAATATTTCATCTAATTGATCCAAAAACCACATTACAACAACTAGTTGAAAAGAAAAATGCCTATTATAACGAAAAAATTGAAAAAATCGATGAAGAAATTAAGATTGTTGAGAGTAAAAAAGGAATTTGTATAAGAGATATTTCTCATTATTATTACTCTGATATTAGCCTTGGTGTAGAAAAATTCTACCGATTAATAAGAAATGCTAAAGAAAAGATAATTTTATCATCATTGCCGCTTCATCTTATGAAAAAACTTGAACCTGCATTAAAAGAAGCCTTTATAGAAGGTATTAAAATTGAGATTTACTATTCTGTTTTAGATTACGACTCGCAAATTAACTGTTTAGAAGAAATAACGCGCATTTTTAAACGAATAAGAGTAAATATCATTGAGATTGAAGAAAAGACATGTCAAAGAGTGGGCTTTAACAACGAAATTATAAACAATGGATATATTTTAATTGATAAAGGTCTTTTTAATTCGATTGGTTTTCTGGGAAATAACATGTTTTATACTCAAGGATTTTATTCTGAGAGTATTATATCCCAAATGATTAACATGTTTCAACTAAAAACAATCGTTAGACAGGTGGAATTAAAATATCCTAAAATTTATGAAAGGATTATTCAAATAATTGAAGAAAATGAAGGACTATTAAAAACAAGAGATTTGAGTAAAATGACCGGTGTTGGAGGAACAAAATTAAAAGAAATACTAAGATTTCTTAAAAATGAAGGAATTATTGATGAAATCACCAAAAATTCAAGCAAAGGTCGCCCCGGAATTTATTATTCTAAGAAGAAGAATTAGTTTTTTTTCTAAACCATATATTTCATCTTATAAGTAAACGAAAATCCGGCTGACCTTGTTATAAAACCAAATTTTCTCTTTTTAATGACTTCAAACCCATATCTTTTATAGAGTTCATATGCTCGGGGATTAGTATCGACAACATCCAATATTATTGTTTCAAATCCATTTTTTTTTGCAAAATCATTTACTGCATTAAGTAGCTGAGTCCCGAATCCTTTTCCACGATAATTTTCTGATACTGCAATTGATCCAATATATAGTTCAGTGTCCTTTAAATTATCGACAGAAAACTTCTGAACAATTGATCTCCATAATGCACCAAAAAGACCGAATTCTTCTTTTAGAACTTTCCACTGAAAATAATAAAATCTCTTCTCTCGAAAATTCATCCCCACACCGCCGATAATTTTGGATTTGTAAAGCAAGTATAGCCCTTGCTCATAATTAGCGCTTTTTTTAATAATTCTTATCCCTTGCTCTTTAGATTTTGGTTTAAGTTCAAGGTTTGATAGTTTTTTTTCAAAAGCATTATATATAATTTCAATAATTTCATCTTTTTGAGTCTCGCTTATTGCCTGAGTAATTTCTATCTCATCATTTATCATAATCTAACAAATGAAGCGTAAATAAAAAAAACTTACATGGTCTTTGATTATAAATTGAAAAAAATTAAAGATAATCTTATTGTGGTTTCAACTTTAGAAAAAATTCGAATTCTGGGGGAAAATGGAAAATATGACATATGTGCCAGTACATCCAGCAGTAGAAGTGAATCTGCCCCAAATCTTTTTGGAAATTCACCAAATTGGATAGGTTCAACAATTTCTGCTGGAGTGTGCCATTCATATGCTCCAGATGGGAGATGTGTCTCACTTTTTAAGGTTTTATTCACAAATAAGTGCATTTATGACTGCAAATATTGTTTTAACAATGTCTGCAAGAAACGTGTTTCATTTACACCTGAAGAATATGCTCGTACCTTTATGAAATTGTATTCCATGAATGTTCTTGAAGGATTGTTTATTTC
>JAUWMK010000158.1 GCA_030613185.1 Promethearchaeum sp. | reverse complement strand
GCTGGTTACTCGTTAAATTGAAGAATAGTTCGCGCAGCGTAGATTCTAAAGGAAGTAATAAAAAAAAGGAAGGATAGAATGTTCCAACTTTGTTTTACTCTGTGCGGTCTGGTTTTTTTCAGACCGACAGATAAAAAGATTTGGTTCTTATTCATTTAGAATATCTTTAGCACATTCAGGGCAATAACTGTGGGAAAATTTCGCTTCAGAATGATTATCAATATAAGTTTCAATCTGATGCCATGTTCCATCTTCATCTCGGATTTTTTTACAGAGAGAACATATTGGAAGAAATCCTGAAAGAACTTTAATTTCAGATAATGCTTCTTCTACTCGATCTTCAAGATTATCAGAATATGATTTTAACTGAATTAGTGCAATTTTACGTTGGGTAACCGTTGCAATTAAATATAAATTTGTAATTGATATTACAAATAAGAAAAATTGAGTCATAATTAACGAATCATAAAGATTATTTTCAAAAAAGGGGCTATTTCCAATAACCAAACCAGTAATGGCAATAATATATATAACTAATATTTGAATTACTGCAAATCTTGGAGAAAATCGAATAACAGCCCAAATAATAAAAGGAATGATAATATACGCTAAATTTACGGATTCAAAAATAGGAGATATACCTAAGAGAAAAAAAACATAAAAAAATCCTGTTAAAAATAAAAATAAAATCATTTCGAGAATTCTTTCTTTTTTCCAAGAATAATAATCTTGTACTTCGAGTAATATTAATACTGGAGAAATAATGATGATTCCAGTAACATTTGAGAGCCACCAATCAAAAAATCCATAAAAAATCAATGCATTATTAAAATCAACCCTAATAAAAAGACTTAAGGCAATTGCTAACGCACTAATTATACATACTAAGTGGACAATTAAGATATATCGAAACAAATAATGCAATTTAAAAAAGATCTCTTTTTTAGAGCAGAATTTTTCAAGAAGATAAACACACAATAAAGGTTGCATTGTATTTACGATAGATACGAGAACGATAGATAAGAGTGAGAATCCCCAAGAAATTACATCCGAATCTAAGAGAAATAACAAAGCTTCAAGAGCAGTTCCAAAAAAGATTCCAATTGCATATTTCCGATTTCTGCCTAAAAGAACAGCAAGATTGAAACCGGCAGGTAAATAAATCGGTAGAACCATACCCTCCATATTAAATTTAAGTAAATAACTTAATTTCCCTAAAATTAAGACAATTAATGCAATTAATATATTATAAAAGGTAAATTGCACATATGACTTTCGATTCCGAGATTTATGGTTTTCAGAAGCCATTAATTAACAATTCAACTTAATTTATTAAATAGATTTTTATTCAAAATTATTAGATCATTGTGGTTTTACTAAAAATGCTTTGATGCGTAATTTTTCAAATAATCGAGTTGAAGTAGATTTGATTAAACAACATGTATCAGCACCTCTCCCAGTTCCTCCTACTGAAATAATATCTTCTCCTACATCTACAGCACCAGCATCACAAGCCATCAAAACAATCTCCATTACAACTTTAATACCTTGACACATAACCGTTCTTATTAATCGAGCGAACATAGTTGTACTGTCATATTGCTGATATTTTCTGAGAAGTGAACTTCCCACCCCTGAAAAAGCTAATACTCCTGTTATCACTTTTATTCCTTGTTTTTCCAATTCATATCTTAATTTTTCTGGAAATTCTTGTTCCAATCCTTCTCTAAACCCGTAGTTATGAGTAACAACTATCAATTTATAAATGGAAGGATCAAAAATGCTAATTGCTTGGTTAATTGTATATCCTGCTGTTGACGCAATGACGATTTTTTTAATATTGAGAAGGTCTGCATTTTTTTTAGCGAGTTCTAAAGTTTCCTTTGTATTTTCTTTTCCTGGGGTGTCGAATATTTTAAATTTTAATTCTTGCATTGATTTTCACTTGTTTTATAGAGATAAGATGATAAGAGATTTTTAAATGTTTCATACTTGTTTTTGTTCCCAAGCGCGAATAATATCATTCTGACTTAAAATACCCCGTAAACTTATTTCTTTCTCATCATCATTAATGAATAATTTCTTTAGTGACTAAAATTGCCCTTAACTCATGCTCATGCATTAAATCCATACAATTTTGAAGCGATTTTTCGGGTTCAATTGTAAATTTAACTGGTTTCATCATTTCTTTGACCGTAATGGAATCCCATTGCTCGTGATTGATACTAAACAAATCATCAATATATGCTATGCCTACAAGTTTACCAAAATCCAAAACAGGAAACTGGTTTAAATCACCATATTCAGATGATAATCTTGCAAATTCCAAAATTGGAAGATCTGGAGAAACTGTAACTATATTTGAAGTCATAATATCGATATTTAGGATATCTTCCTGCTTATGAATAAAAAGAAATAATTAAAAATTATAGTGGAGGGGATTTATAAAAAGAATTTGAAGTAGATTGGAAGGAATTTGTATAATATTGATGGATTAGGTATGGAATATAAAAAATAGTAAAATGTTGGCATCCTTATATGGGGTGCTACTGGTCTTCCGTTACAGACCTCCATGTGACCAAGTTTGGGTACATTTTAAGTGACGGTAATAAAATCTCTATGAAAAAATAATGAATGCCATCAATAGAAATGCGTAGAAGTATAGCGATACCTCCACCAATTACCCCAATAATCCCAGATAGGAAATTCATCTTTAGTCAATAATCAAAATTTCTTCTACTTGGTCGGGGCGTTATTCTGGTTAAGGGATTCAACATAAATCCTCCAAATTCTTGAATAAATTGGAAAAAAAAAATATTAAATTTCTCCAAAGACTAAAAATTTCTTGTCACTTCCTAAAGAGTATACTTGGAAGCTTTTTCCTTTTTTGGTTTCACAATTCAAAACAAGCACAGGAAACACATATATTGGCAATCTTATATTGATATCTTCTTTTTTTGATGCTAGCTTCCATTCTTTGCTAGCTTCCTTTACTGCCTTTCCAATATCTTTTGAATAATAACCTAAACTGGGTTCAATAAATTTTTGATCTAAATCCTTTTCAGGATTGCGGATAACTATGGCATCCACCAGATCAATTGCATCGTGAATTTCTCTACCCATTTCCTTTTCTAAACCAGATAACTTAATAGACGATAATATTACTGGATCAGATTCGTGCTCTTGTTTAAACGGAACTGGTTTAATTTGATAATTGAAGAAAATACCATAACCCTTACAATCTGAACATTGAATTATACCCATACCTTCACAATATTTACATGGAACCTTTCCAGTCCCACCACATCTCGTACAAGCTATTTTTCCTGAACCGATACATTCACTACATTTTACATCAATTGTTTTTTTTGTTTTATCTTGCTTTTCATTTATAACAGTTATCTCAATAGTTTTTTTTCCCGTCCCTTTACATACTTTACAATTAGTGCGTTCTGATTTCCCACCACAATCTGGACAGGATATGAATTTAGAACCGTCACATTTTTTACATGAAACCCCACCACGACCATTACACTTTGAACAATTCTGCTTTTGGAGTGTTTTATAAAATGGTACTTCAGAAGAGCCCTTCCATTCAGTTTTAATAGGATAACCGTTAATATTATAAAATTTCTCTTTTTCAACATCCCTAACTGAAGCATTTTCAGATTTTACTTTTTCTTTCGACGGTGCGATATCGAGTGACTTTTCTAAATAAATTACAATTGCTTTTTCTACACCTTTTACATATTCAGCAGCAGTAATGTTCTCTAATTTAAACACAGCACCTTTAACACCATAGTGCTTCTCTAATTTCTGCTTTTTTGCGTTTTTTTGTTTCCATTTATCCCAGATAACATCTGGATTGGCCGATTTTATTGAAATATTTCCCATTTTTTACACATCTAATGTTCTTAAATTTTTTTTAATGCTTTTTGATATTTGATTTTTGAACTTTAATATGTTTTCCATGATATTGTCAATGCAATTATCTTTTAACAGTGAAATTAAGACACTATTAGGATTTTATTTTAGATTTAACATAAAATTGCCCTTTTCTTATAGATATGCGATTTTTTATTCTTTTTATTATTAAATCTTAAACGAATCCTTTATTACATCTTTCCCTAATTACAAAATATGAACTGGAAACGATTAATTATAAGTATTCCTCTTGGAATGTTAATGGGAGTAATTTGTATAATTGGACTCTCCCAACGAATTCCTACTGGAGGAGTTGATCCTAGCAATTCAATTTATCTTTGGGGAGCTTGGTATGAACGCGTTATAATGGGAGTTATGATCGGATTTGCTAGTGAACTAGTAATTTTTAAATCAAAAAGAAATTTACTTAATGCTTTTATTCGAGGAGCAATTCTTGGGTTGTTCACTTCTGCAGGATTTGGATTTTTCCAACAATTTATTGACATACCCTTCTTCTTAGCAGGGGCAATATTCGGAGGATCAATTGATATCATTGTTACATATCTTAGTCGCAGTAAAATTGATTGATATGCAAAAAGCATTTTATTAATATTAAAATCAGACAAAAAAATTATTTGAGTGTGTTTATTGATAAGAATCATAATTAGGACAAAAAATGGAATGCAAATGATTTTTTATCATATTTAATTGATTTTTTTTAAAAGATTCTACATTTATTTTTTCTGAATTCTTCAAAAAAGTCAAAATTTTTAACGATTCATTATATTCATATTCAATTTTAGCGTAAATTCTATATAATTCATATTTCTTTGCAATTTTTTGTGCTTGAGCTATTAATTCTTGATATTGCTCAAGATCGAAATTAAAAATAGAAATTTTTGCTTTTATTAATAAAGACTCGACATATATTGAATGAGAATATGTTTCTTCAGATATTTGAATTAATTTTTCAATATAGTATTGTAAATCACTCAAAATTGTAGGATCGTCTATTTTCTTCATTTTTATTATTAAAATATTACATAAATTCACTAAAGACATTACAGTAATATCATGGTAACGAATTTTATCATGGATAATGGCTTCTAAATTGCTTTCAGCTTTATCATAGTTATCATATCCTCCCTTTGATTTCAAAATCAAAGCTTCCGCTAAAAGAAATCGTTGAAGAATTATTTTATTTTTATCTCTCTGTTTATTGTGTCTTAATTTAGCTAAATGTTTATTTGCATTTTTATAATCGTTCATTTCTAGTAATACAGCAATGATTGGAACCAAAATCTCTGAAATTTGAAAGATGTTATTTAGTTCTTCAGATATTTCTAAAGCATTTCTAAGAAATTTTAACGATTCTTCATATTCTTTTTTATGCCAAAGTACTTCTCCAATATTTTGAGAGGCTACCTGAATTCCTTCCTTATATTTATTAAGAGTATCTATTTCAAGCGATTTTGTCATAAATTCTAAACTTTCGTGAAGTTCACCTAATTGTATTAAAATTGCACCAATATTATTGGCAGTTTTTGAAATACCTCTAGAATTATTAATATTTTCATAAATTTCGTAAGAATGTTTCAAATTGGATAAAGATTTTATTAAATCACCTCTAGCGTTATATATCACACCAATATTATTATATGCATGAGCAAGATCCAATTTCTTGTTCAATTTTATTCTGATTTTTAAATTAAATTTAAAATAATCTAATGCTCTGTCTAATTCACCCGTTTGCCAGTAATATCCTCCTCTTAATATGATAATATCAGATGTTTTCTCTAGGATTTCATTTTGTGAGATTTTTTTTAGATTAATTATATTTAACTTATTTTCAGCGATTTCAATATTTTGTAAAACTTCTTCTCGTTTTCCCATTGAAAAGAGGATTTTAGCTTTTTCAATTAAAATGTCCACTTCAAAAACAGGATCAGAATTAATTTTCTTATTTGATTGTAATTTTATCGCAAGTTTTAATCCTTCTTTATATAATCCCAATTTTTCTAAAAACTTTAATTTTCTAATTTTTATTTTGGTTTTCTCATTAAAATTTAGATCTTTTCGTTTTTCATATTCTACAATTTTAGATAAACCCTCTATAAAGAGACTTTTTTCAAACAACGTTTCCAGTATTCTTAGTTCTTCCATTATTGTAACAATCCTCCAAATTTAAATGATTCTTTCCAAAAATATTAAATAATAAGATTAAAAAAATATCCCTTAAAACCTTGGTGGTTCTCTTTAAAATATTGAAATAATTTAGAGGTTAATATATCTGCCTCTTTTTTCCTAAGAAAAACGGGAAATTGGCCAAAAATATTGAATGAAATATGAAAATGTATGATTTTAGTCCATTTGTTTTACAGATATATTTCTTCTAATTAAAAAAAAAAAAAAAGTTCTCTAATTTATCTTATCTATTTTCTAAGATCTCCACTTTCTTCTTCTTGGCTTCTTCTACTCTGGCTTCACAGCTTCGAAGATTGTGTTCTGCTGACCGAATTGCATCTTTGAAAGTCTTATGGGCCTTCTTTAATGCTTTGTAACTTACATATATATCACGATCCAGATCTGCATCATCTTCTTTTAAGTTATAAATATCTTCTTGGGTTTCTCGAGCTTCACGGATTTCAGTATAGCTATCTTTTGCCTGATTGAGAATACTTATTGTTTCAGTTAAATTCTTTTTCTCCTTTTCCAATGTTATCTCAGCATTTTGACGTTCGACTAAAGATTGTTCAGCAGCTTCTTTATCATCATTTGCATTTCGTAGTTCCATTCTATTATCGGCAACATTCTTTTCAGCAAGTTTTACATCTTTATTTGATAAATCGAATTCTTCCTGAGCCAATGTTTGGTTATCTCGCTTTTCTTCATAATTTTTTTGTGGTTCTTCAAGTGCATCTGTTAGTTCTTGCATTTTATGCTCTATATCATCAAGAAGTTTCTGTATTGCGGGTAGATCAGGTTGATTCTCGATTAATTGATTCAAAGATTTTTGAATTTTGATAACTTTTGACTGTGCACTCTTTGCATCCTTAATTTCTGCGTTATACTGCTTTATTTTTATTTCAGCAGTATTAATTGCATCTAACACTGTATCAATGCTAAATTGATCGACAGGATCTTGTTTTTTTAAAACTTTGAGTTCCGCTTTTTTCTCTTTTAAATTTGATTCTGTTTCTTTTAATCTACTTTCTACATCAGAAACATTACCTGTTTCACTTTGAATCATTTTTGCTTCTTCCAATGAATCTTCAGCTTTGTCAATTTCTTGTTGTTGATTATTTGCTTTTTCATATGATGATTTGATCTTTTTGTATTCCTTTTGAACTTGAACCAATTCTTTTTCGGCTTGATTTAGAACTGATTTCGCATTATCTGTTTCCTTTTTAGCTTCTTTTAACATTACTTCCTTTTCTTCGAGGATTTTCACCTTTTCTGCAAGTAAATTCTCTGAATCTGCAACAGTACTTTGAGCAGCGTTTATCTGATCTTCATATAAGTGAATATCTTTTTGAATTTCATCAACAGTGTTTAGAGCAGCGAGAAAATCGGTAGCGTTTTGAACTTCCTTTGAAGCATTATCATATACAACTTGTGATCTTGATAATTTTTCTTCAGCCTCTCCTTCTTTCTGTTTTGCTTTTTCTAGATCAAGATAACTAAGATTTTCAATTTCGGCTGTTTTAAATAATAATAACGCCGAATCCAACAGAGGTTGTGCTGCCTCAGCTCGTTCTTTAAGAGAAACAACATCCGATTCTAGAGCTTTAATTAACCTTTCTACTTCTTTAAAATTTTGTTGAATTTCCGAAAGTTTTTCTTGTTTGGATTTTGCATCTTCAAGTTTAGATTTTGCTTCATTCCATTCAGGTAATAACTTTTCAATAGAAGATTTAGTGCTAGAAATTTTCGTTTTAGCCGAATTGATTTGAGTTTTTAGGTTTTTATATTCTTTAAGTGAATTCTTATATTCTTCCTTATTAGTTTTTATCAATTCTTCATCTAAAGAACCATCTTCATTATATACATCTTCTGGTTGAATTGGCTCTTCTATATTTGAAAATTCTTGTTCTAAACTTTCTAATTTGGCTTCTTCTTCAGAAATTTGGTTTTCAAGTTTCTCCTTCTTATCATCAATAGTTTTGAAATTATCATCTATTGTGGAATCAAGATTATCCACTTCTTTTTGTGCAATTTTTTCACTTTTTATCAATTCTTCAAGTTCTACTTTTGAGTTTTTAAGAGTTTCAATAGCTTCTTCGTATTTCGCTTTTTCCATGCCAGCTTCTTTTAAATTAATCTCAGCAATCTTGAACTTTTCATTTGCTGATTTTTCTTCTTCAACTTCTTCCAGAGTATCTACAATTGCATCATCTTCTTTACCACCTACAATTACGATTTTCTTTTCCAACATGTAATCATTCAGAGTTGTTGTTATGATTTCCTCATTTTCAATTGTTTGCAGTAGTCTGTCTTTATAGCGTTGGCTTAACTCAACTAGCATATTTTTTGTTTCTGGAGTTGTATAGGACGATTTTCGAATAAATCCTCGACGTTCCATAATCCATTTGCTATACCAGAAATAAAACCCTAGATATACAAATGACACAATTACGCCCGTTCCCAAATTTAATACGAGTTGACTTGTCCCACTTGCAATTAAAGACCATTGTCCACCCCAATATGATGTAACGAAAATAAACAGGATAATAACTAGATTAAATTTGGTAATCTTCGTGCTCTGAACTGATTGAATTTTTTTGCCAAAACCTCGTACTAAATTCAAAATTGTGATAACCATCAATAAAATACTGGTAATCCAGTCGAAAATTTGATAATACCATTCTACTGACACTTCGGTTTCTCCGGTTGTTATTGCTATTGTGATATATGTATTAATAATTAGGAAAAGTTTGATCCAGAGTAAAAACCAGAAAATTATATAGAACACTCCTGAATATACATTAATAGTTAGGTTTGATTTGCTTTTTAGGCAAAGTTTCACCTGGTTTTGAGTAGTGGCTATTGTTATTCCGAATACAATAATTACCCAAATTAATATGCCTTGAAGCGCTTGATTTTCCCACCAAATTTCTGTGAAATAGTCCCTAAAAAATACAAGAAATGCCGACTCATCTGTTCCAAGTGGATTAGCTGCCAACCAATCGCTCCAGTAAAAATTATCAGGAGTAAAACGTGGAACGAATTCTGAAGAAGGGTCCAATGCTAAATAGGGTTTTGGAGTATCAAAATACAAAAATAGCCAAATAAATATTAATTGAAACACAAATGGCACGATTATATATAGAATATTTAAGATCGTAGCGGTTCTATTCTTAGATTCATTTGATTTTAATTCGTGTGAGATCTGGAAACGAGCCTCCGATTTAATTGATGTTTTTTCTATCGTATCTTTCACGTATACAATCTGAATTATGTTCCAACCGAAAAAGACGATTGCTAGTAATATACCGAATAAATCTTGATAATGGAGAAATGGTACTTGTTCAGCTCCTTTATCTACTAAGCTCCACCACAACAAACATACTGCAAATCCAATTCCTAATGACATCCCAGTAATTACAGCTTTAATTCCGACTTTTTCTTCAGCAAATAGTAGATCGTGAAGTTTTTTCGAACGTGAAAGTAAAAATATCAAAGCAAACCCGATTATCATTATAAATGAGATTGTTATTATCATAAATTGGTTAAAGTTGGTGATATCTTCTTTTCCAAGGAAATCTACGCTATCTCCGAATTGAATTGTTGTGAAAATACCAATTAATATGGCTCCAACTATGAAAACTATAGTATATAATCGCACACGCTTATCAAAAACCTTTAAAAATTGACCCTCAATGATTTCCGATGTTTTTTTATTTAAGTCTCGCTGTTTTTCTTTGATTTTTTCTTTAAACTTCTTTTTTTCGAGCTTTTTCAACTCTTTTTCCGATAATTTCTCATCTAATGAGCTTTCCCATTGCGGATCATCAGTTGGAGATTCTTCTTCGGCTTCTTCTTCAGCTTCTTCTTCAACTTCTTCATTTTCTGAAGATCCACCTTCAAAATTATTTTCTTCTTCTTCCATTTAAATCACTATATGTATTTTTAATTATAATTACAAATTTTATGATGTAGATATATAATAAGAATCTTCTTATGAACTAAACCTCAATGCGAGGATTATTTAGATAAAACTAAAATAAGAAAAAATATAACCTTATAGACTCAAAAAAAAAAGGAATTGAAAAAAAAGA
>JAUWMK010000385.1 GCA_030613185.1 Promethearchaeum sp. | reverse complement strand
GATCTGTGCGTTACCGCAAGTCAACTAAACGCCAATGGAATCTGGAAATCGGCATGATGCTTTATAATCATTGGCATGTCTGTCGTATGGCAAAGATGCTTGCAATTAAACGAAAAAAAGTCTGGAACTACGTTCCATGGGCTCCAAAAAAACCTTATTTCCGTCGTCGGATCGAGCGGGAGCAAGGGTCTGTGTTAAGTGCCGAGGGCTTTCTTCTGCAGGTATTGGAATATGGGCTCAAATTGCAACTTCAAAAGATTTTTGAGGGATAAAAAAAAATTAATAAAGTGATGTATGGAAAAAAATTATTTAACCTGATAAATTCCAAACATCCATACTAAAATTGCGATAAAATAAACCCATTCCCAAAAAGGAACAATAGTATCATTAATAACATATGTAATCACCATCATTAAGAATGCCGCATTAAAAATTGCATAAAATATTCCAACAATAATTAAATTGGGCAATTTTGAGTGAAGTTTTTTTTCCCTTTGCTTTTTCCTTTTTATGATTAATAGTATCAAATCAATATTAGCCTTTATAAAAATTCCAATGAAACAAATCCCTGCGAAAATTAAATGTGGTACTCTAATATCAATCGGGAAAATACCAATAAAACTTAATGAAATTGAACAAATTATCCCAAGTGTAGTTGAAAATATCGATAATACAACTGATAAAGATTTTAGAAGATTGTAAAGATATAAGAAATGAGGAATGGATAGAATTCCCAATATGATCATTGCCAAATTCCAAAGTTTAGCGCCATTTGGGTTTAAAATTATACTACCTTGATCACTAATTGTGTTCCGAAAAATTGAATAAGTCTCCGGAAAAACCATTTGAGCATACCCACTAATTGCAAAATATAGAATAACTATTAATAACAAATAATTCCTTGTATGTTTAATTGACGCTTTTCCTTTCATAACCTCAAGGGGCACTCGCAAATATCCAAGTCTCTGAAGAATTTCACTTCTTTCAATACTTGAATAAGATATTCGCGATAATAAAATTTCCTTGGTGTTTTGAATTTTATATCTAAGCGTATCCATTTTTATTTCTAATAAAGAACAAAAAAATACTGCTATCTAAACGTTGAAGAGCCCACTTTTTAGCAAATCATTAACTAATCATTTGAATAATTGATCATTTGAATAATCAGAACAATAGATTTGATATATTAATTAATGGATTGGTTTTCAGAAGCAGGAAGATAAACCTCAAATGTTGTTCCTACATCTACCTTAGATCTAACATTAAGATGTCCTTTATGGCGTTTTATAATTGAATGAGTTATTGTTAATCCAAGTCCCATTCCTTTTTGATCTTCCCGCTGTTTAGTACTAAAAAAAGGATCAAAAATCCTCTTAATATTTTCTGGAGGTATTCCAACTCCATAATCTTTTATTGTGATTTTAATATATTTTCCTGGTTGTAAAGGAACGGAATCATCATTCAAATGTTCATTAGTAGCTGAAATTTCTATATTCCCGCTATCTCGCATAGCTTCTTTAGCATTAATTATTAAATTATTGATTGCTTGTTGAATTTGACCGCTATCGCAATCAACTAACCATAGGTCTTTCGAAATATTGAAGTCACTTTTTACATCTGAACCAATAAGTGAAATTCTTGCACCATCATGAAGTATTTTTTCAATATTAATCGTTTTCTTAATTGGTGCACCACCTTCTGCAAAAGTCAGAAAATAGTTTGCTAAATCTCTACCTTGAAATGCAGCTTCTTGAGCATCATCTAGAAATTCAGATATTTCTTCATTTTGAGAATTTGAAGAATTTGATAATTTAGCAAGTTGAATATTTCCAATCATAGAGGTGAGTAAATTATTAAAACCATGAGCTAGTCCACCAGCTAGATCTCCAATTGACTTAATTTTATCACTTTTAATTCGTTCTTCTTCTCTTTTCTTCTCAGAAGTAACGTCCATAAATATATTAGCAAATCGATCTACTTTTGGTAATATAAAAAGCGAGATAAAAAATATTTTCTTGATTTTTTGAAATGATACTTCCAAAACTTGCGGTTTTCCTTCAGATATTGCTTTATTAAAATATTCTAAGAAGATTTGATAATTTTCTTCATATGCTTCAGATCCTTTTAATCCTATTGCATCCATCTTTGGTGTACTAAACAATTTTTCATAAGCAGGATTTACTCCTTTTATAATAAAATCAACAATTTCGCCCATATCATTATGTAGAATTTTGTTAACGGAAACACCTTCAGACATTTGAGTATATAAAGATTGGTATTGCTCTTCTTTCTCAGAAATTTGATCTTCTAACTGCTTTCGCATTTGAATTCGAATATCCCTGGAAATTTCAAGTAATACATCTCTTAGTTTAGGTTGAAGTGCAAAAGCAGTTGTAGAGATGATTGCACCTAATGAAACCGCAATATAACCGCAACCAGGAATAATTAGTGTCAAACGAGTCGCCATTGTTATAATTGGAATAATTCCAAAAAAAACCGCTCCAATTAGATTGATAGATGAATATTTCTTCAATTTCGATGAAGAAGTAAAAAAAAGTCGTGTTGATTGATAAACCCATAATACTTCCATATATGCAAAAAAAATTGTTGTAATTATAACTAAAGGTCCATCACTACTCAAACTTTTATCTCCATTTGAAAAAGTATAAGGAACAATAGTATCAGGGATATATGACACCACAATATACAAAGTTGATAGAATTCCACATATAGTAGTTTTTATAGGATCGAGAAAATATCTGGAGAAAGAGTCTACAGACATAATAAGAAAAAACCCACTAATTATTATGAAATAAAAATGAAATCGAAATAATTCTATTGAAAGAAATAAATAAGAAAGGGCTTCAAAAAATGCAAACAATGAAATAAATATCCAAGTTAAGCTTAAATAAAGAAAAGTTCTATGTTTTGTCTTTGAATACTGAATATAAGCGATAATTATCGCAATAATCATTAAGATAATTGATAATAGAAGAATGAATATTTCCAAAGTCCAGTTAAGACTCATAAACCAAATAGAGTATCTCAATCTTAAAAGGATTCACATAAAAAATTTTTGCGAATATAAAGAAAAAAATTAGGAATAAACAGCTGCCGCTGGTCGACCTTCTCTCATCTTTCTTATATATTGTTCGAATGCATTATAGAAATCTTCTTTGGTTACAATTCGTCGATTATCTCGGATTGCATTCATTCCAGCTTCGGTACAGAGGCTCTTAATGTCAGCTCCTGAGAGATTATCTAAGTTTGAAGCAATTTTCTTTAATTCAACACCTTCACCAAGTGGCATATTGCGGGTGTGAATCTTGAAAATTTCGAGTCTGCCCTTTGCATCAGGGAGTTCGACTTTGATAATGCGATCAAAACGGCCTGGTCGTAAAATAGCAGGGTCCAATATATCGGGTCGATTTGTTGCTGCAATAATTTTAACTTGCTCATTTATCTCAAAACCATCCATTTCGGCAAGTAACTGCATTAAAGTTCTTTGTACTTCTCTATCCGATACTTGTGAATCTTGTGTTCTTTTAGAAGCCACAGCATCAATTTCATCAATGAATAATACGGCAGGTGCTTTTTCTCGTGCCAAAGAGAATAATTCTCTAACAAGGCGCGCACCTTCTCCAATGTATTTTTGAATTAATTCTGACCCGACTAGTCTTATGAATGTTGCATGGGTAGCATTTGCTACGGCCCGTGCAATCAATGTTTTTCCAGTACCAGGCGGACCTTCTAGTAAAACACCGTTTGGAGGTTCAATTCCGACTACTTGAAATAGTTCTGGGTTTGTAAGGGGGAGTTCAACAACTTCCCGTAAGGTAACAATAATATCATCCAAACCCCCAATATCTTCGTAAGTTTCCATCGGTTTTTCGTCTAATTCCATTCCTGCAATAAAGGAGTCGACATTTGAAGGTAATATTTTTACAATTTTAAGGGTTTGTTGATCAACACCAACTGTATCTCCAGGTTTTAGTGATTCAAATGGAGAAGCAACGAGGAAATCATTTCCTGAGGGTGTGTGAATTACAACAAACGCTTCATCAACAAGACGTGAAACTGTTGCTAAAAGTAATGGAGGGATTGCCATTTTTTGTATTCGGCGCTGCAATCTATCAAGTTCATTCCTATATCGATCTCTCTCTCTTAGCGCACGAGTCAATTGATCACGAATTTTTTTTAATTCTGAATCTGTCATTTCTTTTCAAATATTCCGCTTTTGAACTCAACTAAATAATTATGTTCTAAGTATATAAAAAAATGGTAAGAAAAAAATTTTACGATATTAGAAAAAACTTTAAAGTTGGTTTTATGAAAAAAGGAAACGAAATATTCATAGGATTAATTTACTCTTTTTATTAATGATCACTACCATTTCAGCGCTGAATTGAACGAATGAAGCGGAAAAACCGCACTGTTTTTTTTA